>NZ_AMGD01000030.1:0-60493 GCF_000297555.1 Paenisporosarcina sp. TG-14 | reverse complement strand
ATAAACGAGCGGTGGCATTGGCCACCGCTCGTTTATTTTGTTCAAAGATAAAAAACCACCATGATTTACGTTTCACGTAAGCTACCATCTACCATGAGAAGTATATAAAATTAATGTGCCAAAAACTCAGTGTTCAATATTTCACCGTATACTCAAATATTAGTGACAAGTGGTCAAACCTTTACAAAAAATCCTGCAAACCGAAATCTAATTGTTATTTATGGCCCTATAACAAGATGTATTCCAGCCCAAACCACACCAAATAAAATTATAGTTTGGTGTAGACACGAATAACACGTTATTAATTTACATAAATAGAATTTATAAGTTTTATTTCATTATGTCTTTAATCAATGGGAACACACCTCTTTGGAATTTCTCTTCACTTCGAGAAATTTGAAAGGGGCTTTTTTCATGTCAAAAGAAATTTAGCGTTCAAGAAGAAGTTGGGGAACGATTTTATCGGTTACCTAAGAATGGGTTTATCGCAATCAAACCGTTTGTATGTATTGAAACGACAAGTACGGCGGATGACGAAAATGAAATCCAAGGGGATGAGAATTCATTTTCGTCCATAGAGCCTCAACATTAAGTTAAATGATTTAACTTAAATAGTTTCAAAGTTTAATAAAGTTTAATAAATCTTTACAAATCTTAACAAATATTTACACTATTTTTACTGACCTTAGTGTTACTGTCTTTAATAATACATGAATATCTTATCAATCAAGTAATTGGTGAAATCGAGATGCCAACAATCTTAAAAGGAGTCTGATCAAACACAAAGAAAGATTGATGGATGATGAAATTAAGGTTACTGATATTTGAAGCATTATTTCAGACACTCATCCATTTTGACCGTCTATCAATATGAAGATACACTTCAATACTCAATAGAACGGACGCCAGAGAAGATTAAAAGTATACCGCGTGAAGGTGAGAATACCACAAAATTTAGGAGGTTGAGGATATGTTTGAGAGAATACAAGGATTCTTAGATACTTTATTTAGCGATATTCAAGGTACGTTTATTATCGTTTTTGCGATTGGCTTACTCATTTGTGCGATCGGGGTATGGGCTGGAGATGAACAAAATTCTCGGAAATTTAAGAATGGCATCAAACTCTGTGTATTTGGTGTGGTCTTGTTCTTACTAGCTCGTCCAATCATCCAATACGTTCAAGCGAATCTATAATCTAGAAAGATGTGATGAACATGCGTTCCGAAGATCATTTTGAACGACAAGAACGATACCGCTCTTCTGGAAAAGTTGAATTACCACTCAATATTGACACCAAAAAATATATATACGGAAACATTTCGTTTCAGGATGTATTTATTCTATCGCCTTTTGTAATCCTGGGTGCTGTCATTTCGTACATGTTATACCGAGTGGGTCATCTTGATCAGAAACTAATGCTGATTGCGTTTACACCCACTTTGCTGGTCGCAGTTTTTCAATTAACCAAACACCCGGTACGAAAAAACTTATCACTGTTGCAATACAGAGTGCTGTGGAAACTACAAGCAAGCTTGCGAAAGAAAGAATTTTATTATGCGAAAGGAGACTTGCCGATGAGCCGTAGTGAGGGAGATACACGTACCGAACTTGGACTTGCGAACATTGCCAATGGCTGCATCGAATCGTCGAGTCGCACCTTAATCAAAGTGTTGGAAGTATCATCAGTGAATTTATCGTTGATGAATGAAAGTGCAAAAGAACGCGTATTAGAAGCGTATCAATCGTTTTTGAATGATTCAGGGGAAAAACAGCTGCAAATTATGCAGGTGGCACAACCGATTAATTTAACGCATTATCACATGTGGTTTAATGAGCAACTCGAAACCGATGCGTCTTATGCAAAACGCGTGTTAAAACAAGGGTATCTCAATCAAATCGAGCGCATTCAAAAATCTAAAAGCATGGTAACACGAAAACGCTACCTGGTTATTTCCACACCTATGACGAGTTCGGAGAAAGATTACATGAAAATTGATACGACCGCGAATATTTTAAAATCTAAACTCGAACAGATGTTAAGTGGCTATGAAAAGCTCGATGTGAACGTGTTAAATAACGAAGAGTTGCTGAAGTTTTACTATGCGTGTATCGACTTTGAAGGGGCACAAGCCCAAGGCGAGAACATCATCAACAAAACCAATGCCAGTGCAGATGTCATCATCGGCAAAAATACAGCGAAAGAATTGCTGAACTATTACAAGAATCAACTAAATGATCGTTTTGAATAAGGAGGTGGCAGGGTGAACTGGTTCAAACAACTACTCCCAAGCAAAAAAGAAGAAACGAGTTTTGAAGAGACCGTACGCGGAATGAATCGATCGCTCCTCACGGTCTTAGCCCCTGATAACATTACGGAATATGATTCCTACGTTCGTGTCGGGGCGAACTACACACGCTCGTTATTGATTGTCGATTACGATCCGGTCCAAGACCAAAACAAAATCCAACAAGTCACCGAAATTCCGGAAAACGTGTCCATTATTAATTACGTGCAAGAGTACCACACAGGCGAGGTGCGTTCTCAGCTCGTCAAAAGCATTAAACAAAACCGCATGAAAATGAATACACGCTTTGCGGATGAAAACACCTTAATTGAATCTCAAGGCCAAATTGATAGTGCGTCTGACATGCTCAAAAATCTAGCATACCGTAATGATAAAATCTTCTTATTCCACACACTAATTCATGTCGTGGCGAGTTCCATTGATGAACTCGATCAGTTAACCACCACCGTGAAAAGTAAATTCTCCAAAATTGGGATTATCCATAACCCAACGGACCGGGCGATTGATGCCTTCCGTTCTTTCCTCCCCTTAAATGAAAATAAGGTCAATGAGTTGACCTATAAAATGAGTAACTCTGAAGCCATTTCGTATTTCTTTCCGTTTCATGAAAATGAAATGTTTTCCCAAACTGGCTTAATCAAAGGGCGAAATATGACGACCGGGAATGTCGTGATTGTCGACGATACCAAGTTACTTAACCGACATGAATTTGTCATTGGAATATCAGGGATTGGGAAATCCACCTACCTGTTTGCGAACATGACGAACAAGCACATGCTCGGCCGTAAAATTATTACAGTGGACCCTAAGGGTGAGTTTGGGCGCAATTACGCAGATCTCGGTGGGGCATGGGTGAAGTTTCAACTAAAAGGTGGGAATCGTATTAATCCCTTGGATCTCCCCAAAATCAGTGGAAAAATGATCATCGAAGAAACGGAGTTCGGCAATCTCCTGTTAACGAAAATCTCCAACTTATTGGTCATGTTTCGACTCATGTATAACGGCATGACAGACTTGCAAGAAGAGATTTTAAGTAACTATATCCAAAAAATTTATGCACAGAAAAATATCACAGATACCACAAATACCAGCGAATTAACCGCAACCGACTATCCCATCTTGCAAGACTTATATGAAATCATTGAAAAAGATAAAACAAATGATCCTTATTTATTTGATACAGTTCGAGATTTCCATACGACATTGAAGACCTATGTAACCGGGATGTATTCGGAACTATTTAACGGACACACAAACATTAACATCGATAATGACCTCATCTGTTACGACTTAAAAGAGATGAGCAACAATGAGAAGATTCAACGCATCTTGTTCTATAACATTCTGTCGCATACCACCTATGAAATCATGAGTGGCGACCGCAAGCCTAGTGAAATCTTTATTGATGAAGCTCATGTCATTGCGGATCCCAAGGTACCAAAAGCAATGGAATTCATTTATTTCATGATGAAAGTGCTGCGTTCGTTTAATTGTGGGATTACGACCGCCTCTCAATCGGTCGAGGATTTTTTATCCGCGCGTGATGAGAACCGAAACTACGGAAAAGCCATTATCACTCAATCGGTACAGCGTTTGTATTTACCGATGAGTGAAGAAGAATTGAAATATTTAGAAGAAGAACTCGGCAATACGTTTTCTAAAGGGGAACGAGAAACACTCATTTTAAAAGATGGGAAGAAAAAAGAACAAGTTGGAAAAGGAATTTTCTATACCGGTTCGAAAAAAATCAAACTAGAAGTACAACTCAATGACGTGACAAAAATGTTGTGGTTTGAACAGAAAAGCATTAATGACATCACGATGTAGAAGGAAGGGATGAGGAGATGAACGGGAAAGAGACCGCGAAGACACTTGGTCACTTGCTTCTCATGAAGATTTTCTTCAATCCCATCGGGTTAGTGGTGATCGGGATCGGCATCGTCCTTCTGGTGATTCCCGTTGTACTGTCCATGAACGGCAAAGACAAAGGATTGGATTTAGAAAACCCAGAAGGAAATGTACAAGCCATTTCGGGCACTGCAGGAGGCGCGTATTGCGCAGTGAATGGAGAAATTAACCAGGAAGCGTGGGAGGACAAAATCAGCACGGCTGGTGTCTTTTCAGGCAAAGGAAACCTCTTCATAAAGATTGCGGGTGAACAAGGCATAGACCCCGTTCTCATGGCGGCGATTGCACTGCACGAAACGGCTAGTGGCACCTCAAAAGCCGTCGTTACCAAAAATAACCCGGGTGGATTGATGGGGTCAGATGGACTCATGCAGTTTTCTACATTAGAAGAAGGACTTGCTTCAATGGGAAAAACGCTACACAACCGGATCATCACAGATGGAAAGGTTAGCATTAACAAATTGGGTTCGGTCTACGCTCCACTTGGGGCAGAAAATGACCCAACCAACTTGAACGCCCACTGGGTACCCACGATTACAGCGATAGTCAGTGCACTCGGCGGATTAACGATGAATTGCACGGTCGAGTCAGGAGAATTTGCGCAACCCATTCCGAATGTTCAAGTAAATTCCAATTATGGAGTACGCATTCATCCCATAACAGGGGAGATTGATAACCATCAAGGTGTAGATTTTGCCTGTAGTAATCCTGACCCGATATACGCAGCCAAGGATGGGAAAGTTGTGTATGCGGAATTTCCAAGTAGTTACCCAACGAATACATATGGCAACATCGTCGTCATTGCGCATGCAAATAATCTCTTTACGACGTATGCGCATTTAAGCCGCATTAGCGTAGAGGTGGGGCAAGAGATTGATCAGTTAGAAGTCATCGGGCAATGTGGCACAACGGGAAACTCGACAGGTGATCATCTTCATTTTGAAATCCAAACGGACGAGATGTTCGGAACCCGACTCAATCCGATGTCGTATTTAACGTCAGAAGATCCTGAATAAAGGGAGGGGCGATTATGCAAAGTCGCTTGAAACTCGTGAACGTGTTACTGATTGTCCTCTTGGTGGGGCTATCCCTCGTTCTTTTTAATGTAGGTGCAGCCAATCAAGACTTGAAACAAAAAAACACAGATTTATCGCATGATGTCGAAAAAATAAAATCATCTGACACCGAAGAAAAAGAAATATTCACCAAAACAGAAAGTTTTATTACTGACACCTTACAAGGCGGCTCGATTGACTATTTTACAAAACGTTACCGCAAAGAGGCGGAACAAATTATGTCAGACAATGAAACGAATCAAGACACGAATGTCAGTAAAATGAAGGACCTAGAGATTTATAACATTTCGGTTCGAAAGCAAGAAGACACCTACAAGGTATATGTGCTATACAAAGCAACCTTAACCGGGATTGATGAAGAGTTAGTCAAACCTGGGGATCAACCTCTCTTAATCTTGATGTCCACGGTTACATGGATACATGAAGGTGGGGAACTGAAGGTAGATGATCACGACTTGGAACCTCTCGTTTCAGGGGAACAGGTGATTGCGGAGATAGCTTTATAGACAGGAGACTCAAAAAGGGATGTGAACAGAGATGACCATCTTACAAAAAGTAATGAGGATGCAACGAAGAGTGAATGATCTCTTTGAGAACCTCATCAATCGACTCGCCAAAAAACAACTGGAGCAAGCGAGTCGCCAGTATGAATTGCAGTATGATAAGGCACTAAGTGCGCATGAAATACTCGAAATCAAAAAAGGCGTGGTCTTGAGAGTAGGGTTCTTCGTATGTATCCCTTTATTAATTCTGTTCATGACCCTTATGAATGGAGGTGTTAGCACATGAAGAAACACGTCATGTTCGTTTTTGGGGTGTTGTTGCTATCTATGTTTATGGTGAATGGTGTAGAAGCTGCAGAAGGCGAATTTATGGATGATACATTAGAAGATTATAAAAACACAGCAGAAGTAACTGCAGAGCAAGTAAATCGTGCCGAATCTTACATGGAAAATGGAATGTTTTTAGATAAATACGATTATGAAACGAATCAATTTGACTGTAAGTGGTATGAAGTGATGTGCCAAACAAATGGTTTCTTATTTACGACGGTCAGTGGTTTTGTATTTGGAGCAATTGATAGCTTTGGGAAATTTCAAATTGATTCTTCAATCATTACAGGAAATCCAATCTATGAAGGATATATGTTGAACTTTAAATCACTTGCATGGACGATGACGGCCATCTTTCTACTTTGGCAGACCGTGAAAATAGTCATCCTCTATTCCTCCAATGGGGATGAAGGGATGAATACGCTGTATGAAAAATTAATCGCCGTAGTCACAGGTTCCATTTTGTTAGGCATTTATGGAGAATTGTTTGAATGGATATTAGAAATGACGCATCTTCTGACCGAGATGCTGTTAACGAGTCCGGTTACACACTACAAGATGATGCAGGTGCTGGCGGTTAATTCCGTCGGTTATGGGATTATCTTGATGTTGGTTGTGTCAGTCATTCTATTCGTTTTCTTTTTATCCATCCTGTACCGAACCGTCCTGTTTGTCGTTCTGTATATTACCGGAGTATTGGCGATTCCAACCATTGTAAATGATCAATATAATTTCTTTAGTTTATGGCTTAAAATCGTCATTAGTAACGTCTTAACATTAACGCTGCAATTGTTGTGCTTTGTTTTGGGCGTGAAAACGTTAGTTAATATGCAAAACGGGAACTTTTTAATTGGGATGATATTTTTCATCATTGGACTATCCATCCCTGCGTTATTGAATCAATTTGGTGCATCTACAGGATCTGCGAAGGCAATAGGCTCGACAGTCAAATACGTAGCAAAGTATGTGAAATAATAAAGTGAGTGTAGTCAATTGAAGAAATTAATAATATCGTCCACTTTATTTAGTGCTCATGCTAGGGGGTTCAAAAGGAACCTGCAGATACAGATATGATGAAAGGATGATAAGAAGATGGTCATTCGAACGATTGCAAATAAGGTGGGGACATTTGAGATTGAAATGAATACCATTTCCTATTTACAACCACTATCGACGTTCAATACACAAGAGATGAATCAAGTACAGAAATGGTATAAAGATAAAATGTACACACTGCAAGAATCTACCCTGTATCTACCCGCAAGAGACATCAGTTTTCAATCTGGACAAGTCTGTTATACATATGATGTGACCGGTCTCAAATCATTTAATGCCTTAAAAACGATGTATTTAGAAGACAAATTACCCTACTACCTGTCATTGATTCAACTGGCGAAAGAAAAACAAGGTGAGGTTTTGTGGGAGACGGAAAATCTAGTCATTGATGGAGAAGAAGCATCGGTGAAAGCGCTCGTTATGGAACACCAAGCTTTTGCTATTGAAAACGAGAAATCTCCACTCAGTGCAGTGAAAGATTTGATCGTTATCTCGCTAACGAACTTACAACAAGTGTATGGTCGACCTAAACGTAGTGACTTTTTCGAACAAAATGAAGAGGTAATTAATTTTGCGGAAATGATTTATTTACGGTTAGACTCGCTTGATCAAATGGCATCTTTCGTCCAATCGTTGTTCGATGAAATACAAGAGCGAAAACAAATAGAACAAGAAGAGCTAGGGCAAGAACTAGCCAACAAAAAGC
This sequence comes from Paenisporosarcina sp. TG-14, assembly GCF_000297555.1. NCBI lineage: Bacteria > Bacillati > Bacillota > Bacilli > Caryophanales > Caryophanaceae > Paenisporosarcina > Paenisporosarcina sp. TG-14. The sequence goes on along the minus strand of NZ_AMGD01000030.1, from coordinate 52,607 downwards.
GCTTTTCGATATCTAAACTTGTTCCAGTTCGGTTTCTCCAACATAATTCCGAGAAAAAACCTGAAATACGAACTGATTTACCATCTTCTCAGCCAACAAAGAAAGCGAAAAGTAAAAAAGAAGACAATATTCGTTTCTTAATAGGAGCAGCTGCCATTTTAGTAGTGGCGCTTTTACTGAATATCCTGTTAACGGGTGCTAACAAGAATGCAGAATCGCCTGAAGGAAAACCAGCTGCACATCAAGAAGAAAAAGATGTAGAGCAAGTATATCTGGAAGGACTGTTAGGGGATACCGAAAGTGTTATGAAGGTGCTCGAAGCAAAAGATTATGACCATATAAATAAAGACGAGACAGAGTTGTTGCATCAACTTTGGATAAAACATGGATCCTATGAAAAATATCTCGAAAAAGATGAGCTTGCCGTCAGTCGATTAACGGAATACATGACTAAGAAAAATCTACGGGATGAATTAGATCAATTACAAGAAATTTTGAAAGTGTCAAATCCACACATTGGTTTTGCTAACGGAGTCTTGGAAAGAGAGTGGGATCAAGTCCTTGCGAATCGAGAGGGTATTGAGCTAACAGAAGATAGGAAAACACATATCGTAACAGCTTTTCTTCAAGTAGGAGACATTAAGGCAGCTAAGACATTTGTCAGTGAAAAAGCATCAAAGAATGATGGATTGATGAATCGTATAGTAACAGCCGAGAAAAAACAAGTAGAGATGGCCACTTTAGAAGAAAAAAAAGTTAATCTTCAAAAAACAATTGATGACAGTAAAGATGTAGGTAAAGTCACAGAAGCCAAACAAAAAATGGATGTAGTTAAAAGTGAATTGAATGAATTAAAAAAGAGTAATGGACTATGAGGTGAAGGGAGATTGCATACAAAACGGATTGAGAAAAATTAAGAATCATAATGTCCAGAGATATTTACATAAGAAAAAGACAATGTCCCTCCCTAAAAGAGTGAGGAGTGTAGTAAAAGTAATTTATTTTTTTAAATTATTGGATACAAGTTGAAGTTTTATGAAAAGTGGACGATTGAAAACGATAATTTCTAGAAAAAATCCCCCAACAAACTCTGTTTGCTGGGGGATTTTTATGCTTGTTATTAGCTATGTCGGGGCTTGCCCATAGTATGTAGGAGCGTCAACGAAATGGGATAAATTACACTTCTGCAGTCTTAGATCATGGTACTTTTGCATGTTGACGAAGAGTATTGTAATCATTTAACATTACCAGTGTAATTGATAACGATTATCATTATCAATGTGATCTCGTACTGATTAATAAAAATTCCTGGATAGCTGAAAGTGAGAGTTGAAGTGACTATGATCCATATTGAAAATACAAAACGGACACAGTTGTTGAGTGAAGAAGAATCCGAAACGTTAGATTACCTTAAGCGGGAAGAATCTGATCTGGAGGAATCATATATAAAAAATATTCTAGCAGGAAGAAGAGGAATCTCTCAACGGCTTTTTCAAGCACTTATCAGAGAACAGATAATTGATGACAAGCGGATTTTATGGCTGACAGGAATGAAAAACAGTATTTCAATAAAACTACCTAGTGGAAACGTACTTCACACTGACATCAAAAAGCGCCATTCACTGGGACGATTCGATGTAGATGGTGATCTATTTGTTCAAGGTGAACAGTTTTCTAAGATTCTCGCACATCCTGCGGAGCTTCTGGAGTTGTTAAAGAATGAAGGGTTATTAAAAGAAGCAACAGCAGAACAGTATCTTCGCTTTAAACTGGAGATTCTAAATGGGGCAGCTAACTTCACATTAGCCTTAACAGGTGCCGATCGAAGAAAAAAAAACTTAACTGCTACTGCTCATTTATTACATATTCAGACTTCACTTGAGTGGGTTATGCATCAGAAAAAAGTAGATAAAAGGTTCAGTCCCCTTGCTTTTTATGAACAATGGGTTGTAGAAGGCCATCCACTCCATCCAGGAACCAAAACAAAATTCGGTGTTAGTACTGCAGATGTCATCAAGTACTCACCAGAGTGGGGCGGTAATCCGAAAGTTGCATTTGTAGCTGTTTCGAAAAAGTATTGCCGCACCACGTCAATCGATGAACAATCCGTTACAAGCCTTTTATATCAAGAATATGAAGGATTACAGTCCGTTGTGGATAAAACTTTACATAGCTTGGGATTGAAAGTTGATCAGTTTGAAATAATTCCCGTTCACCCTTGGCAGTTTGAACATACATTACCCACTTTGTACAAAGTAGAAATCGAGATGAAGAGAATCGTTCCTATTTTAAGTTTTCATATTCCTACTCAGTCGTTGGTTTCTTTTCGTTCGCTAGCCCCCATCCAAGATCGCGGACAGGGAAGGCACCATATTAAAACAGCGGTCAATATTCAAACTACCAGTGCTGTTCGTACCGTTTCTCCCAATTCGGTAGAGAACGGACCTATTCTTTCTAAAATAATGGCCAGCATATTAGAAAAAGAGAATGATTTTGAAGGTCGTTTTATTGTATTACAGGAACGGTCAGGTGCTTATTACAACCCACTTGCACAATCGCTGTCAGAAGAAGAAAGTTGGACATTTAAAGCGAATTTAGGGTCCCTTTTACGGGAGAATCCTGAGAACCATATTAAAGAAGAAAATGAAATACCGATGGCGGCTGCAGCGCTTCTTGCGGAGTCACCCATAAGCGGCAAGCTTATTGCCGTTGAACTGGTTGAGGAATTGGCTACGCACTATCAATTGTCTGATCACAAAGAGGCAGCGTCTTTATTTATCCGAAAATATGCTGAGGCATCACTACCAGGATTTCTGACGTTAATGGTTCGATATGGAATTAGTTTAGAAGGACATATGCAAAATAGTGTGAGTGTTTTTCGAAATGGCGAGCTAGTACGTATTCTTTTAAGGGACTTCGGTGGTATCAGAATTTTGCCGGAAAGATTAGAGAACCATGGATATGATGCGAAGTTTTATCCTGGCTCTTCAATCGTCACGGATCAAGTAGATCAGTTAAGAAATATTATTTCGTATTCCGTTATTCAAAACCATTTTGCCGAATTGATTACATGTCTGGTTAGATCTTTAGAAATAGATGAGGACAGGCTATGGGAGCAGGTGGCGATTGTTTGTAAAGCTGTATTTGAAGAGCTTAAGAAGGATTCTTCTATTGCACAACAAGCTGAGGCAGATGAGAACGAACTTTTTCAGCCAACAATACATTTAAAAGCATTGACGACTATGCGCCTGCAGGGGGACATCACAGCTTACACATTTAGCAAAGTTCCGAACCCCTTGATGAAATGGAATGGAGAGATTCAATCATGACTACAATTTCAATAGAACTTCCTGAAAAAAATAGAATCCTGACAGCAGAAAAGAATTTCAGTGAGGAGCATTTATTCAGTGATGAATTTACCATTCTACATTTCTTGAAGGACAATTTCCCGGACATAGCACCTGCTTATGAATTGTCCGTTGAAAAAGGGCGCCAAGGAATATTAAACCGTCTGGCAGGCTCGATGGTACGTGAAGATATTATGGGGCTGACGTCAGACTCATATGATTTGTTCGTGATGGACACAACTTATGCAATAAATGTTCCAGTCATTAATGATTATTGGAAAAAAGTAATGAAGGAACTCCATACATATGGCTTGAATAATGGTGACACTTACAAACTATATCCTCTTTCCGAGAAGAATTTCCTCATGATTCCGGTCGGTCAAACCTATGCGTTTAACCGGGCAGAAGTAGATGGACAGATTTTACAAGTTTCTGAAGTCGGAATTAACCCAATTGATAACGTGGTGGAACTGCTTCATTTGATGAGTGAGAAAGAACAGATTTACCAGGAAAAAGGGCAAAGTTCATGGGTGAAACTGGAGGAAGAATTAACGAATGGTAGTGCGAATCTGTCACTTTCCTATGCCTACTGGGAACTGAAGAAAAAAGAACTTCAGCAAAAGGCAAGTGAACATGAAATCACCAATACGATTGATTGGGTTTTGTTCAGAAAGAAACAAGACCCTGGATTTGATTCGAGTCTATTTTTTGAACAACTAAGTATTGAAGGACATAACCTCCACCCAGGCGCGAAGACGAAAGTAGGCATGGACCCAGAAGATGTGTTTCGTTATTCTCCTGAATTTGATGGAGTAGCAGATTTACAGTTTGTAGGGATTCGAAAAGATTACGCAGAGTGGAAACAGGAAGAGGAGAATGAAAAGAATGCAAATGCTTTTCTTTTTAACGAGTACCCAGAGTTACCAAGAACAATCGAAAAACAATTTTCGAAATGCCAACTTCAAGTAGATGATTATGTGTTTGTCCCAGTGCATCCTTGGCAAATGGAACATGCGATACCTGATATTTATGAAACTGAAATTCAACAACGAATAGTCATACCTATACAGGGTCTAAAGATTCCAAGTGGTGCAACCTCTTCTTTTAGAACTTTAGTGCCTCTGAAGGCAGGGACTAAACACTCGATAAAAGTAGCAATCAACAGTCAGATGACCTCTACTGTCCGCTCTATATCCGCTAATACGACAAATAATGCTACGGTAATCACACGACTTATTCGTTTAGTAATGGAGAGGGAACAAGAGTTGACTAAAACATTTGTTCCAGTATGTGAATGCGCAGGTTTTAATTTTAAACTGAACAAAATAGGAGATCTTTCAGATAATCAAAAATTAAAGAACAGGAATTTATCTGCAGTTTTACGGGAGAATGTAGAAACATTCGTTAACTTGGACGAAGTAGCTATCGTTGGTAGCTCACTTTTTGGTCAATCACCAATCACCGAAAAAACAATTCTTGTTGAGTTAATTGAGAAGTATGCAGAAGAACGTAAGGAACCTTCCATCTGCAAGGCTGCGTTTCAATTCGTTTCCGAATATGCATCTATTGCACTGCCAGGCTTTCTGACACTAATGGTAAAGTACGGAATTGGTCTGGAAGGTCATTTACAAAACAGTGTGATGGTGTTCAAAAATGGTCGCCCTGTTCGAATGTTGTTCAGAGACTGGGGAGGTAGCAGAATCTATTTAAACAGGCTCGAACAAGCAGGATTACAAATCGAATTTTATCCGAATTCAGCAACAGCTACAAATTGTTTAAAAGAAATGCATAACAAAGTTTTTTATACGGTATTGCAAAATCACTGTGGAGAGTTGTTATTGCAGGTTTGCCAACAATTCGGACTGAAAGAAGAAGAGTTGTGGAAGGAAATTCATATGATTTGTGAAACGGTTTTTAATCAGCTTGAGACCACAACATATGCTGAAAATGCCCGTTTAGACAGAGCCGCTTTTTATCAAGAAAAAGTAGATTATAAAGCACTGACAAAAATGCGGTTAAAACCGGAAGCAAAGGATTATTCGTATACAAGCGTACCTAACCCTCTTTTTGAATGTCATCGGAAGGAAGTATAACTTTACATGTCAAACGTAGATATTCAATCTCAGATGTCACGTTTTGCCCTGAATTCAAGAGTTTTTCAGATATTCATGTCGGGCAGCTTGGTGACACGGGTAGGAGATTGGATGGATTTAGTCGCATTGAATTGGGCGGTGCTTCAATTAACAAATTCTCCGCTGATGTTAGGGGTAGTTAATGCTTGCCGCCTACTTCCAACTTTTTTACTTAGCGTACCAGCTGGGGTATTGGCAGATCGTTATGATCGACGAAAGCTATTAATCTTCATTCAAATAGGAATGATGTTCTTGACGTTCTGCTTAGGATATCTTTTGGATTCAGGTCCAGTATTGTTTTGGGCTTTTATCTTGATTGTCACGCTACGGTCGATGCTTGCAGCTATGGATTCACCCATCCGCAATGCTTTAGTGCCAAACCTTGTGACGCCAAACGCTATGTCTAGTGCAATTGCTATTAATACGCTCGTCATCAATCTTTCTCGTATTATTGGACCGGCGCTTGCAGGAATGTTGCTTGCCGTCACGGATATTGCCAATATATTTTATATCAATGCATGGGGGACGTTAGGTGTACTCATATCTTTAGTCGTGATTCGTTCTCATGCTGTCCCCCAATTTACTAAAAAGAATAGAGAAAAAACAACGTTCAGAGAGGCTGCAGATTATGTGAAGAATCAGCCTTCCGTTCAATCATTGCTCATGTTGGCTATAGTACCCATGATCTTTGGTTTTCCTTACACAACAATGATGCCGTTATTTGCCCGGGACCTACTCAATCTTGGACCAGAAGGGTTTGGACTGCTTCTATCTATTTCATCAATTGGTGCTTTGGTAGGGGGAACCTGGCTGTCTCTTGGCAAAGAAATTAAGGGGGCAGGCAAGTGGTTGATTTGTTCCATTATGGGATTTGGTTTATCTTTGCTGTTCTTTATCGTTGCTCAAAGCTTCTTACAAGCAGGACTCGCTATGTTTCTTGTCGGTTTAACAAGCCAAACGTACAGAACGATGAGCCGTATTACACTTCAAATGCATGTTCCCGACCAACTTCGTGGCAGGGTTTTGAGTATCGCGTTAATGGATAGAGGGTTTATTCCGTTAGGGGCCATCCTTTTAGGTGCTATTGCCACATGGGCTGGGACTTCTTGGGCGGGTATTGTGATGGGGGGAGGCTGTATTGCGATTACATCAATTATATTAACGATAAGACGTCAAATATGGAATTTATAGGAGAGTGTTCATTTTTTATGATGGAAAATACCGTGAAATCCCTCAGAATGGAACAAAAGAAACCGTTTTGTGCTTATTTATATGACTTACCAAAGCTTCGCAACCATGTTCATAAGCTGACCACATCACTTCCTTCAGTAAGTCGTTTATTTTATGCGATAAAAGCTAACTCAGATGAGACACTTCTAAGGACCTTAGCTCCCATCGTTCATGGATTTGAAGTGGCTTCACTAGGGGAAATAGAAAAAGTTCGAGCTGTAGACAAAGACATTCCTATTCTCTTCGGTGGCCCTGGGAAAACGCAGGATGAAATTGAAGGAGCTATTGATCACACAGTGACGCTCATAAATGTCGAGAGTTTACATGAGTTACAGCTGGTTAATTACATCGCCAGTCAAAAAGGGACCACTGTGGATATTTTGCTGCGCGTTAATTTACGCAGTTCAGTACCAAATGCTCGATTGAAGATGGCAGGCGTTCCGACACAATTTGGGATTGATGAATTTAACATACGGAATGCGATTTTATTGGCTAAAAGTCTGTTGAATATTACCCTGCGAGGTTTTCATTTTCATGCTATGTCCAACAATCTTGATTCCAAAGCCCATGCTGAATTTGTGGGCCGTTGTTTTGAACTATCAAAAACGTGGGAGGAGAACTTTGCTTTAGATATTTCCTACTTAAACGTAGGAGGAGGCATCGGTATCAATTATCAGGATATTGAAAATCAGTTCAACTGGATGGACTTTATGGATCGTTTAAACAAAGTACTAGCAAAGCACAAAGAAACCAATTGGAAAGTGCTGTTTGAATGCGGTCGCTACATCACCTCTTCGTGCGGACACTATGCAGTGGAGGTATTAGATATCAAACAAAATCATGGCGAATACTTTTGTATAGTACGGGGAGGAAGCCATCAGCTCAGACTTCCGGCAGCCTGGAAGCAGAGTCACCCTTTTACAATCATACCAATAGAAAAATGGTCATACCCTTTTATCCGTCCCGAAATAAATGAAGCGGTCGTAACTGTTGCAGGAGAGTTATGTACACCAAATGACATATTGGCTAGAAATATCAACGTACCTAGTCTAAGAGCAGGAGATATCCTGCTTTTTAGCTATGTAGGCGCATACGGCTGGGCTATTTCCCATCATGACTTTCTCAGTCATCCACATCCGGATCATTATTACATAGAAGCGGACACTATTAGCGGTTCTGGGTCGAAAATGGAAGCATCAAATAAATCGGATAGCACACCAGCGGAAGGAATGCCCGAAACAAAATAAACGAGCGGTGGGATTGCCTACCGCTCGTTTATTTTGTTCTTTAGCGTATGTTGCTTCATGTTTGGATCCTTTCGCACTAAACTAAACCTTCGGCCTCTTGTTTTTAAAAGATGCCGGACACTTTTTTCTTATCATTAGAATTTGAACTGACAGTGATTACTTACAAAATGCACGGAAAGACTTTCATTAAAGGTGAAGTGAAAAACATAATAGGTTTTAATAAGGAATTAAGTGCGGAAGGGTTTGAATAGTGATACACTTTCTTTTTAGTTATTGAGGTAATAGGAGGATAAAGATGAAAGATATTTTATTTATATTAGTATTACAATTGATTTATGTTCCAACTTTTACACTGAGAACAATCATGCTGGTAAAGGGAAGGTCCGCAGCTGCTTCACTTTTAGGTTTTGCAGAAGCATTGATTTATGTGTTTGGTTTGTCAATAGTGTTCAGTGGAGATCAGAGCTTTATGACAATGTTTGTGTATGCTCTAGGTTTTGGTGTAGGGATATTAATTGGTACAAAAATCGAGCATGAACTTGCGATAGGTTACACTACACTACAAGTAATTCTTACCAATAAAAATGAAACACTTATAGAACAACTTCGAAGCGAAGGATATGGGGTTACTACATTTGTTGGTCAAGGTAGAGATGAAGCCCGCTATAAACTGGAGATATTAACAAAGCGTAATCAAGAAGAGGGTTTGTATGAATTAATACAGGAGTATGAACCTAATGCTTTCATTATTGCGTATGAACCAAAGACATTCAAAGGCGGTTTCTGGGTAAAATCAATGAAAAAACGAAAAAAGAAAAAGAAGATCCAAGGACCCATTAACAAAGATTCAATGATTTAACATAAAACACCCTAAACCGATAAGAAATTATCGGTTTTTTGGACTATAAAAATACCGGATTTTTTCTATATAATGGTTCTCATAACATCTAACGTTGGATTCACACATTAAAAGTTTAGGGAAAAATTACAAGAAACTACATTTGAAAAATCACTCATTTATAAAAATATGTTTGATAATTCTAAATAGTTTGTTATAATTTCATCACACGTTATAACCACCGAATAAATGGTTATAACAAAAACGGGGGTGGAGTTTACATGTTTGGCGTGCCTGTTCCGATATGGTATTTAGTAGCTTTACTTGTATTTGTTGCTGTTTTGTTCGTGGTATTCCGGAGGCCAATGTATGAAGTTATGACATTGTCATTTGTTTTTATTATTGTAATTTCAGGGTCATATGAATTGTTTTGGGGTTCACTTTTATTTCCATCAACTAGTTCTTTATTTTATGCCATCTTTGCTTTTATGGTTGTAGCGATAATATTTGATAGTACTAAAGTTGTAAACAGCATTATTCAGTTAATGTTATCTGTGGTGGGGAGATTTAAGGGCGGTGCGGGATATGTAGCCTTATTAGGAAGTACGTTTATGGCATCTTTATCAGGAACGGGTCCTGGTAACGTAGCAACTACTGGTGTATTTACAATTCCCATGATGAAGCGTTCGAATTTTTCTCCTGCTTTGGCAGCTAGTACTGAAATGTCTGCGAGTATGTTGGGCAATATCATCCCTCCTTCTGGAATTGTTATTTTATCATTTGGAATTCTACAGGAAGTGTACCCTGACAGTATTTCATTAAGCAGTTGGATGGTTGTTGCATACGGAATTGGTTTTTGGTTTTTCGCTCAACGTTTGCTTACTTTATGGGTATTATGTCGTATTTATAAAGTGAAACCAGTTCTGAAAGAAGATTTACCAACGTTTAAGAAGAGCTTTAAAAAGGGATGGCCTGCATTATTATTGCCAGCATTAATCTTTATTCCGTTATTGATCGATTCCCAATTTAAAGACTTCATCATAGGGCGAATCGGAGAAGATGGTGCACGTGCATATTCTTCATCTGTTTTAATGTTCACTCCAGGATTAGCAGGGGCTTACGCCATTGCTATTGGGCGAAAAGCACTTCCAGCAAGTCGTATAAACTTCAATAATATTTTTACTATGTTTCGTTCTTCTTTAATAAAAGTTGTACCGATTGGTGTAACAATCTATATGGCTTATGCCACATCCCAAATTTTTATTGGTTTAGGAATGGAATCGGTTGTGAAAGAATGGTTTGTATCTTTAGGTTTTAGTGTTACGGCTTTGATATTTATTTTACCGCTGTTTTTTATGGTTCTCGGTATGATTTTACCAGGTTCAGCTCAAGTAGCTATTTTGGGAGGAGCCATGATAGCAGTATTTGGAGCTCATGGAGGAAACCCGGTTTTACTGGCTGCAATGCTTCCGGCAATGACAGGAGCTCTAGAAGGTATGACTCCTCCTCTTGCTTTAGGCTTATTTGTAGCTATGGGTATTGCAGGTTCATCATTTAGGGAAACTTCCAAGCTGGCAGTTTTGTGGATTGTAATCCACATTGCCTTAAGCATGGTATTGCTCGCAGGGTTATTACCTATATTCGGACTAAAATAAGGAGGGGTATTTCAATGTTTAATAACTTATTGGAGAAAGTCTATACTTGGTTAGCGCTATTAACATTGGTATTAGGTATAGTTGTTGCTTTGATGTTTGCCGTAACAATAGTTATTGGAGGAGTTCCGGGTGAAAGTATTGCTATATTGGCAGGTAAAATAATGACTTGGGGAATTAAATTAGCCGCAGTAGCTACATTGGCAGGGATTATTCATATTTACGTAAGTAAACAACATACGTTAACCATAAATGTGGAAAAGGTTGAAGAGTATTGAAGACAGCATTGGAGAACGTAATGAAGAAATAGAACCCCTAAAAAGTATTGCTTTGTAATGAGGCGGTATTCACGTTTGTTAGTGGAAGTGACTGTTCGAGAGAATGATCTTAATTCAGGACAACCCCTCTAATATGTAGAACTATTCATCGTAAAAGAGGAACTATTCTTTCATTACCGAAAAATTAATCCATATGTTTACGCAGGTTGCCAGGGGAGTTATGGACACACCAACTGTAGCATTATTCGAAACAAAATAAACGAGCGATGGGATTGCCCACCGTTCGTTTATTTTGTTCTTTAGCTTATGTTGCTTCATGTTGCATCCGAGGCATTCCGGAACCTGATCAATTAAGTTTCAGACTTACTATTTATTTGCACCTAACGATCGTAAAAAATTAGCTTATTACTAATTTCTTCATACTTTCTCAACACTTTTAGATTATGATAAAAGTGTAGGAAATCATTCTCAATTGATAAAGCGAAAAAAGGCTTATCTCGTTCACCTTTAAGGAGCATATGAATGAAAAATTATTTAGGCATCACGTTAAAAATCGGTCTATTGTTTAGCACAATCTTTATCGGGTTGTTTTTGATTCTGGCTTCCATATTGTACGGTGTATTTACGAATTTATTTGTTGACTACATTACGCAGGATTTGCAAGTTAGAGGGAATAATCACGCTAGAATCGTAGCCGAAAGCCCCAACAAGGAAACCATTGGACATGTAATCGAGATGGAAAAAGGTGCTTCGACGAGTGTACTAATAACAGATGTTGAACAGAAAGTGCTCGCATCATCGGAAACTCCTGACCAAGATATGGACAATCATTTGGTGGACAAAGGAAGTAAACAAACTGCCCGTGTTTTAGAAAGCGATTGGAGACAACACAAATACATTATTACGATATCCCCAATGAAAAATAACGCTGGCTATGTGTATATGTACTACCCATCTAAAATCTTAAGAGAAATTATTTATGTCATGAATGTTTTATTCATTGTCTCAGGTTTAGGTATCTTGTTACTGGCTTTTGGGCTTATTGGGCTTATTTCACAAAGATTGACGAAACCTCTTGTTATCATGAAAGAGGCAACAAATAAAATAGCATTAGGAAAATACAAGCAAGTAATTTCAGTTAAAGGAAATGATGAAATCGCACAACTTGGTAATTCGATACAGTTACTTGGGGAACAATTGCAGTATTTTGAAAACAGTAGAAATGAATTCTTAGCAGAAGTTTCTCATGAACTCCGTACGCCATTAACGTACATTAAGGGGTATAGCGATATTCTTGCAAAGGGTAAAGTTTCCAATAAAGAGGATCAAGAGAATTACTTGAACATAATTAATAAAGAAGCTAGTCGGCTTACTTTTCTAGTGAATGATCTTTTTGAAATGAGCAAGATTGAGGTAGGAAAATTTGAATTAAATAAAGAAGTAACCATGATTAATGAACTTATTGAAAAAGTGGTTTCAAACCTGATGCCTGCAGCAAGAAAAAAGGGGTTAGATATTAAAACTGACTACCAGGCTGATTTACCTGAGATTTCTGTGGACTTGGAAAGAATGGAGCAAGTTTTTTATAATCTTATTGAAAATGCGATTAAATATACCATTAAAGGTCAGATTACAGTTCGCTCTTATTTAAAAAGTGATTTTGTGATCATTGAAATTATAGACTCTGGTATCGGAATCCCTTCTGAAGAGTTACCTAAAATTTGGGAACGATTCTACCGTGTGGACCAATCTAGGACACGAAAAACAGGAGGGACTGGACTCGGCTTATATGTGGTCAAACAAATTATTGAATCACATCATGGCAATATAATTGGTAGCAGTAAGGAGAAAGAAGGATCGACATTTACTATTTTCCTTAAATTATAAGATAGATAATTTATATAAGTAGGGTGAGAAAATGAAAAGAATATTGATTGTTGACGATGAATTTGAAATGAGACAACTGTTACGACTATATTTGCAACAAGAAAACTATCTTCTAGAAGAAGCGGAGGATGGAAGAGAAGCTTATGATAAAATGTTGAAAAATGACTATGATTTAATGATTCTTGACGTCATGATGCCGTTGATGGATGGGTGGCAGACATTACAGCAAGTAAGGAAAATCTCTGATATACCCATTATGATGCTAACGGCTAAAGGCTCGATTCAGGATAAGGTACAGGGCTTATCAACAGGTGCCGATGATTACTTAGTTAAGCCTTTTGAGGAAGCTGAGCTAATGGCAAGGGTGCAAGCTTTATTACGTAGAACTCAGCACCATGATAGAAAAAATGATGAAGTGTTAAAATACAAAGGCATTATCTTGAACCTAACCTCACGTGTTGCCATCTATCAAGGAGAAGTATTAGACCTAACCCAAACTGAATTTGATCTTCTTCAAACATTCATAGTGCACCGCGGTAAAGTACTTTCAAGAGAACAGCTTGTGGAACTCATTTGGGGAATAGAATTTATGGGAGAAGAGCGGACGGTTGACTCGCATATTAAAAATCTACGGGAAAAATTACAAGAAGCTAAAATTGAGAAATCACTCGTCAAAACAGTGTGGGGTATTGGATATAAAGTGGAATAAGGTGAGCATATGAAAAAAACCGTATGGATGACGATATTAATGTTATTAGTAATAATCGGAATTTCATTTCTATTATTTGTAGTTAGGATGATTTGGTTTCCTCCAAGTTCGATGGGAATGATGATGGACCATAAAATGATGTTCCATCACATGTCTTTCTGGTTTGGCCAAATGTTTTGGCTTTTGTTAATTTTGTTGGGTATCATACTGTTGGTCTGGATGATGTATATGAAAAAAAGAAACAAATAAAATAGCATGTGGAAAGTGTAGATGGCATTGTAACAGCGGCCATCTACACTTTTTTAAAAAGATAAGATAGTATATAATTTTAGTTCCATAAATCCAGTGTTTAAGGTGTTTTAGACAAAAAAATGATTTATTAATAGTGTTGATTTCCGTTTCAACGCCCTTTCATGTTTCGAAGCTAGCGTAGCGATGCAGAAACAGGCGGACGCTTTCCACGGGGCGGGCGGAGAGCCTCCTCGGTCGCTAGCGCTCCACTGCGGGGTCTCACCTGTCCCGCTAATCCCGTAGGAGTCGCCGCCTTCCGCTTCAATCAATTAAGTGTTGGTGAGTAAGTAACCAACAAGAAAATCTATCAATAGCTTATTGCTAAGACACGAATGATTCTAAGTTAAGCTAGAGATAGAACCAACCTATAATCGTAGTTGCCATCTATATTAGTTGATTGAAACGCAGGTGCATGAGCACATGTTTTTGCAGTGACGAGGAGACTGAAGCCAAGCCTGCGAAAAGCGTCCACTGTAGGGTAAATAAACGGGTTTCTATGGTTACCCTTCTTAAAGGACCGGGCGTACACTTTCCCCGGTTTTTCTTAATAATCAATATGGTCTCCATACTTTCTTCATAGTTAACCTTTATAGTTAAGTTATAGGAACAACAACGAGTCAAACGAAAGGGGAGAAAGAAAATGGGCTATGGTATGGGTTATGGAATGGGAGGCGGAGTCTTAATGTGGATCGTATTATTGTTAATCATCGGTTTTGTAGTTTACTACTTCGCGAAAAACAAAAATGCCAATGGGTCAAATAGTTCTCAGCAAGTCCTGGGTCCAGACGCTATGGAAATTGCTAAAATCAGGCTTGCCAAAGGTGAAATATCGTCGGAAGAGTTTGAAGACATTAAAAAAAATATTTTATAAAAAGGAGAGAAAAATCAAAATGAGAAAAACAATCGTTACTGGAATACTAGCAGCAGCTCTTATCACAGCAGGTGGTACTGGTATGTATATGACATCAGCATCTGCAAACGAAAATTCAGGGAACTTAATGCAAAACCAGGGGATAGATATGGAACAAATGCATGACATGATGAACTCTGAAAACTTCGAGGAGATGCAAGAATTCATGGAAAATGGAAATGTGAATTTTGGTCAAATGAAGCGTTTTATGAAGGAAATGCACCCCGAATTAAGTGAATTAAGCAATAAGGAATTGCTAGAACTCTATAAAGGAATGCATGGAACTGCAGGTTCAGCTAACAGCCACAATTTTAAAGGTATGATGGGGAATTAAAGAGTATTGCACCATCAACTTGTTATGTAAAATAGATTATAATACGAATGGCGGCCGAAATTGTATTTTCGGCCGCTATTCATCGTAAAAAAACGTGCATTGGCTCAGCCACTGTACGTTTTTTTCTTTAGGCATACGTTGTAAAGGACACGTTTTTAATATATTTGAACAATAAAAATGTCCGTATGTTCCTATTTTAGCCGAGGTACTCAGGACTAAAAGTAGAATAAAAGTTTTATCCAAATAAAATTTATTTAGAAATAACTGGGTTTACAAAAACATTACTTCACCTTCATGGAGCATTAACACTACTAGTATATATTTGTCCTATCAAGGATTAGGAGGAATGTTGAATGTTCAATAAGAAATTCAAAAAGAAACTTATCCCTTTAGCTGTGATGTCGACTGTTGCATTTGCTAGTTTAGGAGGATCTATCTCTATGGCTGAAGCAAAAGAAAAAAAGGTGAATACGCCAGAAATTAAAAACGTCATCTTCTTGATTGGTGATGGAATGGGAGTTTCATATACAACTGCATATCGTTACCTACAAGACACGCCTGAAACGAAATTCGCAGATCGCACGGAGCTTGATAAATATCTTGTAGGTCTGCAAATGACGTATCCAGAAGACCCACTTCAGAACATAACAGACTCTGCTTCAGCTGCAACCGCAATGTCTGCTGGAATTAAAACATACAATAGTGCAATTGCTGTGGATAATGATGGTTCAGAAGTGAAAACGGTATTGGAAGCCGCGAAAGAACAAGGAAAAGCAACTGGACTTGTTGCCACATCTGAAATTACTCATGCAACTCCAGCATCATTTGGAGCACATGATGAAAGTCGACAAAACATGAATGCCATTGCGGATGATTATTATGATGAACTAGTTAATGGTGAACATAAAGTAGATGTCCTTCTTGGTGGAGGGACTGATTTATTTGATCGAAAAGATCGTAACCTTATTGAAGAATTCAAAAAGGATGGCTATAGCCATATAACAAGTAAGGATGAATTATTAAATGATACAAATAAACAAGTTCTGGGCCTATTTTCTGACCGTGGAATGCCAAAAATGATTGACCGTTCAGAGGAAACACCTTCTTTAGGTGACATGACCACTTCGGCTATTGATCGTTTAAATCAAGACAAGGATGGTTTCTTCTTAATGGTTGAAGGAAGCCAAATTGACTGGGCTGGGCATGACAATGACATCGTTTCTGCGATGAGTGAAATGGAAGACTTTGATAAAGCATTTAAAGCAGCAATTGAATTTGCGAAAAAGGACAAGCATACATTAGTTGTCGCAACTGCTGATCACTCCACAGGTGGTTATTCAATCGGTTCAGATGGCATTTATAACTGGTTTGGTGAGCCCATTAAAGCAGCCAAACGTACACCTGATTTCATGGCAAAAGAAATCGTAAATGGTGAAAGTGTAGAAGAAACACTGAAAAAATATATTGATCTTGATTTGACTACTGAGGAGATTCAATCTGTGAAGGATGTATCTACTAAGAAAGCAGTAGATATTGATAATGCGATAGAAAAAATATTTGATAGCCGATCAAACACAGGCTGGACTACTAGTGGTCATACTGGCGAGGACGTTCCTGTATATGCCTTCGGACCTGGTGCAGAGCGTTTTGCAGGACAAATTGACAATACAGACAACGCAAAAATTATTTTTGATATCTTGAAAAAAGGAAAAAATAAAACACAAATTGATGATAAATAAACTTTTTCTTGCCACATGATTAATATAGATAGAAGGATCTGACTGTTACATAAAAAGTCAGTCCTTCTTTTTTAAAATGAATGCATAGTAGGAGGGTTACTTTTGAAAAAACATATTGCCCTATTGGTTTTATTAACTCTAGTCATATCAGGTTGTTCCAATAATACCGTAGCCTCTGTAAAAGAAAAACCAGCAAATATTGATTATTTGAATGACTACAATTCAAATCCACAGGTCCCAGACGATCGAACACTACTAGAAGTTGATCAAACCGTGTCAGATGAAAAAGGTGAAGCTACGTTAAAGGCCATTAATCAAGTGAATAAGACGTATGAAGATGGTCCAATAAAACTCACAGTCAAAGACATGAAAATAATCCATCTAAGACCAGACTACAGTTTGATTGATTATTTCCATGTGTTAACACAAGAAGAGGATTTTAATTTTGTAAAAGTATTTGTAGAGATTGAGAATAAGTACCCAGAAAAAGTGAATTTCGCACCAATAGCTCTTATTGAAACCAGCACAGGCGAAAAATTTAATTGGGAAAGTGATATTTATCTTGAAGATTTAAACGGAGAAATAGAAGGCAATGAAACAAAAAAAGGGAATATAGGGTTTATTGTAGAGTCTTCAAATGATCTTGAATGGATTGAAATAACAACAAGTGATGTGTTTGATAAAGACGAAGAGAAAATCATCGAATCACAAAAAATAAAAATTAAATTTTAATAATGTTGTAGCGGCCGAAATTGTATCTTCGGCCGCTATTGTTCGTAAACGAGGCGCATCATCTTTTGTATCAAATTCTTATGAATCTGCAAGTGCAAGGTTTCCTCTGCGATGAGTAACTGGAGTTACCAGCATAAAAATAATGAGAGGTGGCCATTGCCACCTCTCATTATTTTTTTCTTTAGGTTATGGTGCACCAGGTATGCGGTCTTCTTCGTCCCAGAAATCTGATTTATTTAGTTTAGGACTCTTTAGTTCATATAACCTTAAAAATATTCAATATTGAGACAATGTAGTAGGCGACCTAGGATAGGCTAAGTGTTACTTTAATTTGCAAAGTAATCCTCTCATCAACTATACAATCTAAAAAAGTTCTCCTCTTGTGAAAAAAATGTTCAAATTAATTTCGATGCAAAAATAATTTCAAACCTCAACTCGCTCAACGCCTCACTAGTACAATCAACTAAACGAATTGCCGCCTTTACTTTTGTAAAATAAAATAAATTCTGATAATTCAATTGACTTACATAAATCATCCGGTAAAATAATATAATATACAACATGTTATGTTTCGTCACATAGAATAAACAGAAAACATAACATGATACAAAAGGGAGGAATTATTTATGGAAGATGTCATGTTTTTAATGAATAGTTTATGGACAATGGTTGCTGCAATTCTAGTTATTTTTATGATTGGTGGATTTATCTTACTTGAAGCTGGTTCAACACGAATGAAAAATGCAGGACACGTTGCTGGGAAAACCATTTTCACATTTGGTTTAGCATCGTTAGTGTTCTGGGCAGTTGGTTACGGATTTATCTTTGGTAGTGATGCGAATTTCTTCGTAGGTATGTCAGACTTTTTCTACTCTGGAAAGTTAGCATTGGATGCGGCTGTCGATACATCTGTATTTTTTGTTTTCCAATTAGCATTCGCAGGGATTGCAGTAACAATCGCTCTTGGTGGATTTGCAGAGCGCGCAAAATTTTCTGCATATGTGATCTTCACTATTCTATTCGGGATTATCGTTTACCCCGTTATTGCTCACTGGATATGGGGCGGTGGTTGGTTAGCTGAACATGGCAAACAAGACTTTGCTGGATCCACTGTAGTTCATTTAACTGGCGCAATGGCAGCACTTGCTGCAACCATGTTGCTTAAACCGAGAATTGGGAGATTTAATAAAGATGGTTCATCGAATAATCTTGCTGGTCATAACCAAGTGTATACAGCGTTGGGTGTTTTAATCCTTTGGGTTGGTTGGTTCGGATTTAACGCAGGTAGTACAGTGTCAGTAGATGCTGCATTCTTCGGATTTGTGGCTTTAAATACAGCTCTTGCTGCAGCTGCAGGTGTTGTAGCTGCAACATTAATCTCTTGGGTTGCATTAGGGAAACCAGATATTCCGACTGTTTTAAATGGTGCATTAGCAGGTTTAGTTGCCATTACAGCATCTTGTGCATTCGTAGATGTTTGGGCATCTGTTGTCATTGGTTTCATCGCAGGAATACTAGTATTCTATAGTGCTAGATTCTTTGAAAAGAAAAAAATAGATGATCCAATCTACGCTTTATCCGTACACGGGGCTGCAGGGGTTTGGGGAACTTTATCAACAGGATTCTTTACTACACCAGAACTGGCGTCAGTTGGGAAACCTGGATTATTTTATGGCGGTGGATTCGATCAATTAGGCGTACAACTAATGGGTGTTGTCGCTTGTGGTTTATTTGCTTTCGTTGTATCCTATGCTATCTTGTTCATTATGAAAAAAGTAATGGGCGGCATTCGTGTTACTGAAGAAGAAGAAATCATGGGGTTAGATATGAGCGAACACGGAAGCTATGGCTATCCTGAACAAATGATTGTAGAAGATTCAAAAATCTAACTAAAAAAAATTAAAACTCAATAAATAGTCAAAAGCCTCTTCATAAGGAGGCTTTTTGCTTAAAAGGAAGTGTAATCTTGGAAACGTATGAATCTATTAGAGAATGGAAGGATCAACATATAACCGCCTTCCTAGATGACACCGTTTCTCTCAATCATTTTCATGATCAAGCAATGCACAAAGTAATGGCAGTCGCCAAAAGTAAAATGAAAAAAGACAATCCTCCCTGCTATTTTACATGGTTTATTACAGGGAGCGGCGGACGATTTGAACAAGGTTTTATCAGTGACCAAGATCATGGCATCGTTTATGAAATATCAAATGAAGTAAATGATGCTTATTTTAAAGAGTTAGGTGAAGAAGTTTCGTACGGACTTCATATTACTGGCTACCCATATTGTAAAGGAAAAATCATGAGCTCAAATCCAATATGGTGTAAGTCATTGCATGATTGGCAAACACAGCTTCAAGAGTGGATGGAAAATGAAAGCTGGGAATCCATCAGGCACCTTCACATTTTTTATGATGCAAGAGCTCTATATGGGAATATCGGCTATATCCATCAATTAAAATCCTTTATTTATGACTATCAATTAGTACATCCATCCCTTCTGGATCGTTGTATTGCAAATGTCATGCATGTTAAAAATGTTATTGGACCAATTGGGCAAATATTAGTGGAACGCTATGGTATTTATCAAGGATGTGTGGACTTGAAATATGCCGCCTTTTTGCCATATGTAAATGCCATTCGGTTACTTTCTATTAAAGAGGGTATTTATGAAACCTCAACATTGGTCCGAATGAGCCAATTAATTCAGCTAAATGGTTATGAAAAAGTACTGCTAAATTGTGAAAAAAATTTCTCGGACTTATTAAAATATCGCTTGTCATTAGTTCGAGGTGAAACATATCCAGATACACATTATTTAAATATAGAAAAATTATCGAAAAATGAACGAAAAGAAATTAAACGAATTTTAAAAGATGGCAAAAGGTTACATGATGAAGTGATCGCTTTAACTTTATCCTCAAATAAATAAAGGAGTATCCTTCGCGTGTCGCAGCTTTTGAAAGGTGTTAATCGTGCTTGCATAATTCAAAATCTGGACGTAAATATGCTGAGGTGTATTTGCGTGAAAAGGGTGTAAGTGATGGCATTTGAACCATTTATGCAAATATTACGAGGTCTTCAAGGAAAACGAACGAACGCCAGTATTGGCGATATTCAAAACTCACAACAAATGGCATTTTTACGAAATCTCCAAAAAGAAATGAATCAGGAGGATAAACTGAGCATTTCATTACAAGAGCTAAATGTCGTAGTGTTCGATATAGAAACAACAGGCTTTTCTCCAGAAAAAGGGGATAGCATACTTTCTATTGGTGCAACAAAAATGTGTGGAACAACAATCCTAGAAGAGAAAACTTTTTATTCTCTAGTCCACTATGACCAAGAGATTCCACTGGAAATTGTACAATTAACTGGTATCACAAATGAGCAAGTAAAAGAAGCACAGCAATTAGCTGATGTTTTTATTAAATTTATCAAGTTTATCCAAGACTGCACACTTGTCGCACATCACGCTACCCATGAAAGAAATTTCATGCAACATGCCAGTTCTAAATTGTTTCGAACGCCATTCAAGCACCGCATTGTAGATACGTCTTTCCTCTTTAAAGTAGTCGAGCCCAAAATGAATTTTGTCACATTAGAAGATCTCTGCACACATAACGGCATCCCTATTATCGATCGTCATCACGCACTAGGTGATGCCAAAATGACCGCAAAACTTTGGAGTATGTATGTAGATAAAGCTAAACAAATAGGCTGCGAAACTTTAAATGATGTTTATAGTCGATATGCAAGAATATAACTTGTGAACAAGGATGGCAGGGGAGAGAAAGACGAAAACCAGTCACAGGATTGTCTGCAGAAAAAGAAACGAGCAATGGCCTTGGCCATCGCTCGTTTCTTTTTGTCCTATAAATTATGTTACGTCCAAAAAAGATACGGAACTTGATCGATTCATTCAAGAATTACTTAAGTTATTTAGCGGTCGTATTATATAGAAGAAACTCTTATTTCGATAAATAATCAATCATGCCTAAAGCGCTGACCTGCATATCCAATTCAATAATTTTATACACATCATGGTTGTCTTTTATACCCAATTCTCTAAGATGGTTTGTTATCAAGCTTATTAGCCTGTTCGCAAGTTCATCTGCGCCTTTTCCTTCGCCAACAACCGCCTGTGCCTCTATCAGGAATACTTTCAACCATTCAGCTACTTGTTGTAGAGCGTCGTTAGGATTTTTAGTCATTCCGTAATGCCCATAATAAATAGCAGTCAGGTTCATACCGAGCATATGGTCAATTGCATGTTGCATCGCCTGTGGATCAAATTGGTTCGGTGAAGTAGATGGAAGAAACAAATTCACACCATCACGAACTAGCTGATCATAAAGGATACCTACCGTATCTCCAGTAAATATGCCGTTGCTGACGGGATCATAAATACTGAAGTGATGTTTCGCATGACCCGGCGTATCTAAAAACTGCAAGGTACATGTCGGACTAATTTCTAACACATCACCTTCATCTTTAACAAGCAGCCGCTCTTGCGGTATTGGAACAATTGGATCGAATAAATCAAAAAATTTATCGCCGTAGACCATTTGTGCGCCAGCTATTAATCTCGTAGGGTCAGCCAAATGCCTTGCACCTTTCGTATGTACGACAACTTTGGCATTCGGACAATCTTGAAGAAGTAATCCTGCGCCTCCTGCGTGATCAAGGTGAACATGTGTGACAATGATGTATTTCACTTCATCCAGCGAAAATCCTAACGCTTCCAAGCCTTTTTTGACATGTTGAACAGAAGGACTCGGACCAGATTCAACAATGGTCAGTTGTTCTTCGTTGATTACATATGTGCCAGTCCGTTCGGCCCAGCCTAAATCAAATCCATCAATTAAGTGGATTCTTTCGTTCAATTGAACAGGGTGTTTACTTTTCAATATAAAACCTCCTTAGAATATAGTACCGTCTAGCAATCTCATTAAATATTTTCATGTATTCAGAAAACTCTCCTTAAGTGTAATTCAACTGGGTCAATCTTACAAATTGAATGAGCTGTAACTTTTTTTTCATAGGCATTAAATTCTTTTCGTTATGTAGAATACAGGTTATGGTCTGAATTACCTTTTCTTTTCTCAATAAACAGCGGTACTATTTTCCTGTATATTAAAACTTTAGTATATTGCTGAATTGTAGATTATATGTGACAATATAATTGATTGTGAATTCAATTAAATTTAGAATTATTTTAAGGGGTAAAACAGTGAAAATTCACACTAAATATATTCAAATGATACCGTTTATATATATAATTATTGGTATAATTTGGATTATGGTTACAGATTACTTATTAAGCATGTCTAACTATTCTGATGAACAAATCCACTTCTTGGAAACATTCAAAGGTTTGTTATTCATTTTCTTTACAGCTATTCTTTTCTTTATTTTTATAAGAAATTTAAGAGATTCAAAACTAATAGAAGAAGAAAAAGAAAAGCTAACTTTATTAATTGATACAATGCCCGATTGTGTTTCATTTAAAGATGGAGAAGGAAAGTGGCTCCAAATTAATAAATTTGGTGCTCAGTTATTTGAACTAGAAGGCATCGATTGCAAAGGTAAAACGGACAGAGATCTGGCGCAATATACAGATTTTTATCACGATGCTTTAATTTACTGTATACAGACAGACGAAGATGCGTGGAAGGCAGGAAAGGCAACTCGCTGTGAAGAATTAGTCCCTACAAGAGATGGCTCATTCAAAACTTTCGATTCATATAAAGTTCCTATTTTTAATGATGATGGTTCTAGAAAAGGTTTGGTAGTAATCGGGAGAGATATTACCGCGTTAAAAGAATCAGAGAGTTTGTTAAGAGAGTCTGAAAAAATGGCTGTTTTAGGCGTACTTGCTGCAGGTGTTGCACACGAAATTCGAAATCCGCTGACAACGATTAAAGGCTTTATGCAAATGAGCCAAGAGAAAACAATTAAACTGGATGATCATGTTGACGTATTAGTTGATGAAATTGATCGCATTAATAGCATTGTGAACGAACTACTACTAATTGCAAAACCAACAGATGTTATTTTTTCTGACCAAAACATGAATACAATCGTGAGAGAAGTCGTTCAATTGTTATCGTTAGAAGCGTCGCGACAAAGCACTCAAATAAACGTGATTGAACTAGATCAATTTAATACGTATTGTAATGATAGTAAACTAAAGCAAGTGTTTATCAATATCATAAAAAACGCTCTGGATGCAATTTCTACAAAGGGTGAAATTACTATTACACTATATGATAAAAACGAGGACTATGTAGCTGTTAAATTTGAGGATAATGGGTGCGGAATTGAAGAGTCCCAGCTAAAACATATTGGTGAACCTTTTTATAGCTTAAAAGATAATGGAATTGGCTTAGGAATGACTGTCACCTTAAGCATTATAGAAGCACATAAAGGGTCTATACATATCACAAGTGAAATAGATGAAGGAACTTGCGTTGAAGTATGGTTACCAAAGTCTAAATAGTAATCTTGTACATCTATTAGGAAGATATAAGTAGTGGGAGGAATTTGTTCATGCGTGCTGAGGATTCAACAGGAATTCAACAAACGACCAAATATTCAACAGCAGTTATGGAAGCTGTTAGATTAAGCCTTTTTGTGGAAAGTAACTCAACTCAATTAGATCAGTTGATTGATACTATGACAAAAGTAGAGGTAATGGATAGTTACCTAGACTCATTTGGTCATAAGGTAAAGGGCAAAGAAGTACGTGAAGTTGTAAAAAAAGTTTTTTGCGCTGATTTGAATTACATCTCAGAAAAAAATTACGGCAGCAAACTGTCTATTTACCCTATTTCTGTCATGCAGAGCCTTCGTATTTCATTAAACGTTGATCCTGATTCTACTGAAATGGATACTCAAATAATGGCTATGACAAAAAATGAAGTCATGGATCGTGCAATTGAAGCTCATAATTATTCTCTTACTGGAGAGGATACTAGAGTAGTAATCAATCAAATATTCGGTGTGAATTTAGATGGGATTTCTGGATTAGAACATGTAAGAATTTCTATTTATTCTAAAGGACAATGGATTTTACAAGGTGACACTGATCTGTTCATTGTTTCTTCAAACCTTGATGATGTAGAGCTATATTTAGCAACTACAGCGTATTTCAAAGAAATTACGGGTTCAAATCAGTTTCCAGATTCTTTAAAACAAACAGTAATGAGTTTTGGGTTTACTTATAACGCGGACGTAGATCATTTCATTTATAGAAATCCAACCAATGAATCTGTACCAGATGCTCTTAAAGGCCAGG
Source organism: Paenisporosarcina sp. TG-14 (assembly GCF_000297555.1). Lineage (NCBI taxonomy): Bacteria > Bacillati > Bacillota > Bacilli > Caryophanales > Caryophanaceae > Paenisporosarcina > Paenisporosarcina sp. TG-14. Next base: position 27,981 of record NZ_AMGD01000030.1, on the reverse strand, counting down.
TTTTGGGAAGTGTAGTAGGAACGATTCATGAACTAATAGAAATTTATTCGTTATAAGGAAAGAGAAGTGCGAGGTGACAAAAGTCTCCTTGCACTTCTCTTTTTCCTATAGCAGTTAACATGCAAGATGAGCAGAGCCTAGTTACATCACTTTTCAATTGAATAACAAAGTCTTCCACACTATAACGCATCAAAAAGATCCGTTTGATTTGTCCTTCAGTAAGACTTAAGAAACCAATTAAACATAAATTGGACAAATGGATTAATTTTTTTATGTAATATTTTGCATAAAGTAAACAAATTTTGTTATGGGGAGATTATAATGAGGGAGTAGGTATATATACCAAAAGATTTTTGCATTTTCAATTCTCCTCATAGTAGTATAAAGAAACGGGAATCATATTTTATTATTGAGTTATAGGAGAGAGTATAATGAATGAGTTTCCACAAGTCATACAATCCATGTTAGATGCATTAGAAGATCATATTGCCATAATTGACCTTAAGGGCTACATACAATATACGAACCAAGCATGGAAACAGTTTTCGTTAGAAAACGATGGGGACTTAAATACTACCTCAGTTGGTGTGAATTATTTAGAATTCCTGGATGATCAGTTCATCCTAGAACGTAATGGAATTAAAGATGTTTTAAACAGTAAGAGACATGAGTTTTCGACTATTTATTCTTGTCATGGACCCTACAATGAACGGTTTTTTCGCATGAATGTTGAAAAATGTTTATTACTAAATGGACATCAGGGCGCATTTATTCGTCATCGAAATGTAACAAAAGAAGTTCAGTCGGATGAAGTTGTTGCGGATGTGTTGGAAAGTATGACAGATGCCTTTATGTCATTAAACGAGAACTGGCAGATTACTCATCTGAATGGTATAGCGCAACGTGTATTAAATATTAACGCTGAGGAAGTAATTGGGAAAAATATATTTGAAATTTATCCTGAAGCTGTTAATTCTGAGTTTCATATGCACTATACAAAGACCATGAAGGAAAAAGTATACATATCTTTTGAAGCTTATTTCGATACACTAACTAGTTGGTTTGAAATACATTCCTACCCGAGGGTTGATGGTGGTGTATCCATCTACTTCAAAAATATTAACTTGAAGAAAGAATCGGAAATGCAAAAAGAGGCATATGAAAATACGGACCGTCTAACGTTATTACCGAATCGAAAAGCGATTTCCGAAAAGATAGAAGAGCTAATTGAGAGTGAAACTGGTTTTTCAACCATGTATTTAGATATCAATGGGTTTAAAAATATTAATGATTTATATGGACATCAAATGGGCGATGAGCTGTTAATTCATTTAGCGGAACGCCTAAACACACTTTTACTACCATATGGGGAACTTTCTCATCTTGGTGGTGATGATTTTCTTATTGTAGTCAAAGAAACAGATCGGGATATAATTGAACAGATTGTTGAAGATATTGTCAATCATCTGAAGAACCCTATTGAAATTAATATGAACCATGAATTTACCGTGGCAGTCAGTATAGGCATTAGCCAATTCCCTCTTGATGGGCTTAATTGTAATCAAATGCTCAGCGCTACAGAAACGGCGATGTATTATTCAAAACAATCGAGTGAACGGGATTTTTGTTTTTACGAAGTAAATATGACAGAAGAATTATCGAAAAGATTGACGATAGAACAATCTTTGCAAGGTGATCTCTCAAAAGAAGGCATTTATTTTGTTTTACAACCTCAAATAAGTGGAATAACCAATGAAATGTATAGTTTTGAAGTGTTGAGTCGCTGGAATCATTCTAAACTTGGGATGTTATCTCCACTTTACTTTATTGAAATTGTTGAGGAAAGCGGGACTATGCTGAAATTAACACGCTATTTAATGGAGGAAGTTTTTTCAACCGTGTCAAATTGGATTAATAATTTTGGTTTCGATAAACGAGTATCCATTAATGTGACTTCGTCAATATTATCAAAAGAGTTATTTTTTGATGACTTATATAAGCTCTTAGCAAAATACCAAATTCCATATAACTTAGTAGAACTGGAAATAACAGAAGACACACGTTTAGTCACTTCTGCCTTAATGTTAAAACACATAAATAAATGTCGAGAAAAAGGAATTCGTATAGCGCTTGATGATTTTGGCACAGGTTTTTCTATGTTTTCTTCTTTAACTAATTTTCCAATTGATAAAATAAAAATTGATCGCTATTTTATTCAGCGTATTGGCAATGATCCACAGTCAGAAGCGGTGTTAAAATCCATCATACATTTATCAAATAGCTTACAATGTGATTTAGTTGCAGAAGGTGTGGAAAATGACCATGAAATTACTTTCTTAATGGAACATGGCTGCAACTTCTTTCAAGGCTATTATTTTGAGAAACCCATCTCAATTAAGGACTTTCAACAGAAATATATTGAAAATAGAAGTAAGTAAAACCTTTCACATTAGTGTGAAGGGTTTTTTGTGACTTAAGAAAGTAGATAAAAAATGTACCAAGAACCCGGTGTTCCTGGTGTTTTTAGTATATGGAAATTAACATTCTAAAATTGGATTTATTTGATGTGACTCTCGTAAATTCGATTAATGTAAAGTTTCCCCTTTTTAAAAACCGCAATTTTTCTCTCAGTGGAAGTGAATTTTGCTCATTGATCTATCTTTGTTTATTAGTGGATTGTACATTAAAAAACCGTTCTCTAGGGTGGATGCTTTCATTTGAAACGCTTTTTTAACTTTATTATTAAAACTATATTGTTATCACTTGATTATATATTAACAGGTGAATGATTGAAGTGGAAGGCGGCGACTCCGGCGGGAAAAGCGAGACAGACGAGACCCCGCAGGAAGCGCAAGCGACGAGGAGGCTCGACGCTCGCCCCGCGGAAAGCGTCCGCCTGAAACGGAAATCACCTTTACTAGGGTGAAGGTTTTCTTTGTGACTTCTAGGTTGTATCCAAAACGAATTGGTATGAATTGACCCGGAAATCATAATCGCAGTTTCAACATAAATCCAAACCATTTGACAAGTGATAAAATACATGTTAAATTTATCTTGAATTAAAGATAAATGAATTCGAGATAAATTGGAAGAAGGGAAACGAATGGTATCAACTACTAATAAATTAAAAGCAGTTACAGTTATACTTCGTGCCTCTCAAGCAATTCAAGAAGTGATTAAAAAAGATGCAGCCACATATGGATTAAATCAAACCGAATTCGCTGTATTAGAATTGCTGTACCATAAAGGAGACCAACCGATACAAAGTATTGGGAAGAAGATTCTTATTTCAAGTGGTAGCATTACGTATGTAGTAGATAAGCTTGAGCACAAGAATTTTGCTATTCGTAAAGCATGTCCAGATGATCGTCGTGTGACATTTGCTGCTATAACGAGTGATGGGAAGGAATTTATGGATCGAATTTTCCCTCAGCATGAAACGAAAATTAATGAAATCTTTGAACAGTTAGCAGATAAAGATATTAATGACATGATTGAATTACTTAAACGAGTTGGACATCATGCAGAAACGGTATAAATTTTTTTAGGTAATATCTTTAATTCGAGATATTGATATTGAGGATAAATTATAGGAGGAAAATTAATGAATCATTTAAAAGGAATTCACCATGTAACAGCTATTACAAGCAGTGCAGAAAAGAACTACGAATTTTTCACATATGTATTGGGTATGCGTTTAGTGAAGAAAACAGTCAACCAAGATGATATTAAAACGTATCATTTATTCTTTGCAGATGACAAAGGAAACGCTGGAACGGATATGACGTTCTTTGATTTCCCAAACACACCAAAGGGGACGCATGGTACAAATGAGATTTCAAAAACATCATTTCGAGTGCCAACTGATACAGCACTTGCCTATTGGGTAAAACGTTTTGACCGATTAGAAGTTAAACATACGGGTATTGAAGAACAGTTTGGTAAAAAGACATTGTCATTCGTGGATTTTGACGATCAACAATATCAAATGATTTCTGATGAGTTCAATAAAGGTGTCGCTTCTGGTACACCTTGGCAAAAAGGACCGATTCCATTAGAATTTGCCATTACGGGTTTAGGACCGATTTTCATACGTATTGCTGATGTGAATTACTTTAAACAAATGTTAGAAAAAGTCATGTTGTTTAAAGAAGTTGCTGCAGAAGGATCTTATCACTTATTTGAAGCGGGAGAGGGCGGAAACGGAGCGCAGATTATCGTTGAGCATAATGAAGCAATGTCAAATGGTCAACAAGGCTTCGGCACAGTTCACCATGTTGCTTTCAGAGTAGAAGACAGAGCGGTATTAGATGAGTGGACAAATAGACTTGAGACTTTTGGTTTCCAAACATCTGGTTATGTGAATCGTCACTTCTTTGAATCACTTTATACACGCGTGACACCACAAATATTATTTGAATTTGCAACGGATGGTCCAGGGTTTATGGGTGATGAACCATATGAAACAATGGGTGAAAAGCTATCTTTACCACCATTTTTAGAGCCGAAGCGTGTGCAAATTGAAAAGCTTGTTCGACCAATTGATACGGTAAGAAGCACAAAAGAACTAACAAAAAAATATGAATAATGAGGGATTAAAATGAGTTTATTAAAAAAAGTTTTTGGATTAGACAATAAAACACTAGAAAAAGGAGGAAATGATATGTTGAAAATAGGGATTGTTTTAGGCAGTACACGTGAAGGAAGAGTTAGTCCACAAGTAGGTGCATGGGTGAAAGAACTAGCAGACAAACGCGGAGACGCTGATTATCAAATTATCGACATCGCGGATTTCAAATTACCACTATTAGGTGAAGTGGGTGGAGATGCATCAGGTGCGGCAGATTGGTCAGCGCAAATTAATGGCTGTGATGGATTTGTATTTATCGTCCAAGAATATAACCACTCGATCACTGGAGCTTTAAAAAATGCTTTGGATTACTTACGCGTTGAGTGGAATAATAAAGCAGCGGGTATTGTATCATATGGTTCAGTAGGCGGAGCTCGTGCAACAGAACATTTAAGAGGTATTTTAAGTGAATTAAGCGTAGCACATGTGCGCGTTCATCCAGCCTTATCATTATTCACTGACTTCGAAAACGGTTCAGTATTTAAACCAGCAGATGTGCAAATAGATTCAGTAAACCAAATGTTAGACCAAGTAATTCCTTGGACAACTGCATTAAAAACGCTTCGTCCGTAAATTTTATTCGAAATTGAACCTAGTAGTTAGTTCATGTTGCTAGCTTAAACTTAAAAGAACCGTGTATTCGCTACTTGACTGATAGAGGAAGGAACTGATGAAATTGATTTCAATTGATCCAAAGCAAAATAGTGAGCGGGATAATTATAAATTAATGATAGGTTCTATCATTCCAAGACCAATCGCATTCGTCACGACGCAATCAGACGATGGGGTCTTGAATGGTGCACCGTTTAGTTACTTTAATATTGTTTCATCAAATCCTCCAATGATTTCAATAACGGTACAGCGACCTAAAGGACGAATGAAAGATACTGCTAACAATATAAATAATAATCATGAATTTGTTGTGCATATAGTAGATGATGAAAATGTCGCAAAGATTAACGAAACATCAGCGAGCTTACCGGCTGATGAAAGTGAAATTGAATTGGCAAAGCTAACAGCTATTCAAAGTACACATGTATCGGTACCCGGAATTAAAGAGTCTAAGATCCGTATGGAATGTAAGCTCGTACAAGCGATCCCTTTAGGAGGGAAAGCCGAGCCGAGCTGTGATTTATTCATAGGGGAAATTCTTCAATTTCATATTGATAAAGAGATTTACAAAGATGGCCGAATTGATCCAAGAGCTTTAAATGCAGTCAGTCGCTTAGCTGGCACAGATTATGCGACGATTGGCGACATTTTTTCGATTGATAGACCGCAGTAGACGGTTGAAAGGAGAGAAATAATAAATGGAACATGTTTTTAAACAAGGTGCAGATTCAACAAAACCTGTTTTATTGTTATTACACGGAACGGGCGGAAATGAGCAAGATTTATTACCTTTAGCTAATATTGTCGATAAAGAGGCTTCCGTATTAAGTGTTAGAGGCAATGTTTTAGAAAATGGGATGCCTAGATTTTTTAGAAGATTAGCAGAAGGTATTTTTGATGAGGAGGATTTAATTTTCCGCACAAATGAATTAAATGCTTTTTTAGATGAAGCGGCCGCAAAGTATGAATTTGATCGCGAAAACATTCTTGCTATTGGCTATTCAAATGGCGCAAATATTGCAGCAAGCCTGCTATTCCATTTTGACAATGCGATTAGAGGAGCCATTTTACATCATCCAATGGTGCCTAGACGAGGAATAGTGCTTCCTGATTTATCAGGAAAACACGTATTTATTACAGCTGGGAAAAACGATCCCATTTGTCCGCAACAAGAGTCAGTGGATCTTAAACAATTGCTAGAAGCTGCTCATGCAACAGTCAACATCCATTGGGAAAACCAAGGCCATCAATTAATAATGAGTGAAGTAGAAGCTGCAGAGAAATGGTATCAACAGTTATAAAAAAGTAGTATGACTTGGGTTTTCAAGTTTCAAGTGGTATTGAATTACAAAACCGAATAAAAGACGCCGACTAATGTGGTTTTGTCACATTAATCGGCGTCTTCTTGATTTCTTCTTTATTTGTATAATCAAATTGTCGCCAGTACTCTGTATTTAGCCATATTAATTGGTTCAAGGCGAGTAGAATTGTTAATGATAAAGAACAATTGGTACAAAAAAATTAAAAATCATGAGATGATATTAGGTAAGGGGTGAATCATTTGGAAAAAGTCTTACAAAATATACGTGTTAGCTTTGAGAAAAGTCCATTCTTTTCATATATGGGTTTTGAAATTATTGATTTTCAAGAAGATAAGGTTTTAATAAAGCTAGAAATAAATGATCATTTACTAAATGTAAATGAAACTTTGCATGGCGGTGTTCATGGAGCTATGTTGGATCAAGTTTTGGGAATGAAGACCCAAATTACAACAAAAGCTAAATGTGCAACTATTAATTTAAATATAAATTATCTTGCCCCTTCAACAGAAGGAACTATATTCGCCACAGCTAAAATAGTTCAACAAGGGTACCGAATTGTTACTGCAGAAGGCGAGATATACGATGAACAAGGGAAAACTTTAGCCAAAGCAATTGGCACATTTAAGTTATTTCGAGATTCATAAGAAAACCATCAGTTCTCAAAACCTTGTGATGCTAATCATTTTAATGGAAGATTCTATCTTTCATTAATTTAAAATTGATACGTATGGGTTTCGGGGGAGAGATGGACGCACACCCGACAATGGAACACCAACATAAAAAGAAACGAGAGATAGCCTTTGGCTACCACTCGTTTCTTTTGTTATTTATGTTAAAGTTTTGTCCGAAAACGACCTGGAATTCTCTTTTTTATTGCACTCAAATTCTGATAAATGATACTCATGTATATCAATCAATAGACAATAATTCGATTTGATTTTACATTTATGAATACAAATAGCAGACTAATACATTCCCGCATTTAGTCTAAAGGGATCTACATTTCTAAATTGTATGAAAATTCACACTGTTTGTAGTCAGGATTGACAATAGATATAACTTATAGAAGAGATTAGTATAAACCTAATAATTACAAAAAAATAACCATCAATGTTGGGAGGATAATATGACTAATACAAAACAATCAAAAGAAGGAAAAGACATGGAAATTGGTGATGTTTGGGAAGCGAGAAAACGAATTTCTGCTATTGTAAATAAAACACCATTAATTCAGTCTAATATTCTATCGGAAAAAATAGGTCGTCCTGTTTATTTAAAGCTTGAAAATGTTCATGAAGTTGGAGCATTCAAAATAAGAGGAGCAGCCAATAAAATCCTTAGCCTGAGTGAAGAAGAAAAAAGGCGTGGGGTTGTAACGTATTCAACTGGAAACCATGGTATGGCTGTAGCTTTTGTAGCGAAAAAACTTGGAATTGATGCTGTTGTATGCATTTCAAATCGAGTACCAAAAGCAAAAGTAGATTCATTAAAAAGGCTGGGAGCTCAAATTGTGGTAGTTGGTGATAGCCAAGATGCCGCAGGAGAGTATTGTTATAAGTTGGAAAGAGAGAAGGGATTAACGGTTATTCAGCCATTTGATGATCCTCATGTTATTGCAGGACAAGGAACAATTGGCTTGGAATTATTAGAGGATCTTCCTAATCTAACAGACGTGATTGTTCCTCTTTCAGGAGGTGGTCTACTCTCCGGAATTAGCTTGGCATTAAAATCTAATGATCGTGCTATTAGAGTAACTGGTGTTTCAATGGAACAATCAGCGGTCATGTATGAAAGTTTGAACGTTGGTAAACCAGTAGAGCTTGAAGAAAGCGAGACATTAGCAGATAGTTTATTAGGTGGAATTGGTCTTGATAATCAATACACGTTTAAAATGGTGCAACAATATATGGATGATGTCGTGCTTATTCCTGAAGAAGAGATTGCTTATAGTATGGCCTATATGATCGACAAACATAGAATTGTTATGGAAGGTGCAGCAGCAACAGGAATTGCGGCAGTTTTAGGTAATAATATTCCTCATCAAGAGGGGGATGTCGCTGTTATTATAAGTGGAAACAACGTTGACATTTCTACTCTGCTAAAGCTAATTCAAAAGTATACTCTGGAAAAGAAAGGGTGAGATTATGTCAAATGGTGTTGGTATGTTTAATGTGAGAATTGAGAGTGATTTTTTAGGGTCGAAGGAAGTGCCAATGCAAGCATATTATGGCATCTAAACAATACGTGCTGTTGAAAATTTCCCGATCACAGGCTATCGGATTCATGAGGAACTAATTAGAGCTTTAGTGATCGTGAAAAAAGCAGCAGCATTAGCGAATATGGATGTGAAACTTTTAAATGGAGGATTATGTCATCCAATTGTAAAAGCAGCAGACGAAATCATTGGAGGAAAATTGCACGAGTATTTTATCGTAGATCCCATCCAAGGTGGTGCTGGTACTTCAATGAATATGAATGTGAATGAGGTTATCGCTAATCGTGCTCTTGAATTACTTGGTAAAGAGAAAGGGGACTATAAGCTACTGAGTCCAAACAATCATGTAAATATGTCACAATCAACTAACGATGTTTTTCCAACTGCAATTCATATTGCAACTCTTAACCTACTAGAAAAACTACTTTATACAATGCAGCAGATGCTTGCAGTGTTTAAGAAAAAGGCACAACAATTCGATCATGTGATAAAGATGGGGAGAACACATCTTCAAGATGCGGTCCCTATTCGTCTTGGGCAAGAATTTGAAGCATATAGCCGTGTAGTAGGACGTGATATTAAGCGTATTAAGCAATCACGTCAACATTTATATGAAGTGAATATGGGAGCAACAGCTGTTGGAACCGGACTAAATGCCGATCCACATTATATCAAAAAGGTAATCAATCACTTGTCTGATATTAGTGGTCTGCCACTAACGGGAGCGGAACATTTAGTGGATGCGACACAAAATACGGATGCATATACTGAAGTTTCAGCTGCACTAAAGGTATGCATGATGAACATGTCCAAAATAGCAAATGATATTCGTTTAATGGCATCAGGTCCAAGAGCAGGACTTGGTGAGATCTTTTTGCCAGCTAGGCAGCCTGGTTCGTCGATTATGCCAGGAAAAGTAAACCCAGTCATGCCCGAGATGATTAATCAGGTTGCATTTCAAGTAATAGGTAACGATCATACAATTTGTTTGGCCTCTGAAGCTGGTCAGCTTGAGTTAAATGTGATGGAACCTGTACTTGTGTTTAATTTGTTACAGTCTATTAGCATCATGAATAATGCATTCAGTGTTTTTACAGAATACTGCCTTGTGGGTATAGAAGCAAATGAAGAACATTTAAAGAGTTATGTGGAAAAAAGCGTGGGAATTATTACAGCAGTTAATCCTCATATCGGCTATGAAGTGGCAGCAAGGATTGCAAGAGAAGCAATCATAAATGGAAAATCTGTTCGTGAATTATGCTTGCTTTACGACGTGTTAACAGAAGAAGAACTTGATCTTATTTTAAACCCATATGAAATGACAGAGCCAGGTATTTCTGGTGCTGCTCTTTTTGATAGTGAGAAAATAAACACTTTACATTTGATCAACTCCTAGTCATTGTAATAATATAACTATTGATTGGTAGTAGTTAAACGCTACCTCGATAAAGTTTTTAATAAGGATTTTTACCGTGTTAATCTTTAAGTGGTAGGAGTGGGGAATCATGATATTAACATTAGAGGATATTCTACATTACGAAAATCTTAAAAACGCAAGAATTATAACAGGTAAAAATGTTGAAAATGAGCGAAATATTCAATGGATTTCAGTAATTGAGATGCCTGTTGAAAATTTCGTCCGTAAAAATGAAGTAGTATTAACAACTGCTATTGGATGCAACAACGACGTTGAAATATTTGTAACGTTTGTACAAGATATTATAGACTCTGAAGCGACAGCGCTTATGATCGCGATGGGAAGACATATATTTGATATTCCTAGAGAGGTCATTGAATTGGCTGAGAAGCATGATTTCAAGATTATTGAAATTCCATGGGAAATCCGATTTTCCAGTATCGTTGAAGAGGTTATGAAAGATATTAACGATATTCAGTACAAAGAACGGGAAAAATCAGAGGAAGTACAGCAAGAGTTGTTAAAATTAATTCTACAAGATAAAGATCTTAATCATATCTCGAAATTTATTCAAAGGCACATTAATTGTACGATTGTTATTACTGACCGACTAGGATCTATTCAAGAAAAAAATGGTCAGACTCAAGCCTTTATTAAAAAGTGGGAGACCTATGTTCTGCAGGGAATCCTTCCTTTAAGAAAGGAGACAACCTTGGTAAGTCATGATCCAATGATACAGAAGTTCCAAATGGTTGAAATAGATGGTAAGTGTATACTTCAACTACCTGTGCTGCAAGTTTTAGGGGACGCACAAGGCTATATTTTTGTGATGTTACCTCCTAATACATCAGTGGACTCCTATTTAACACAGTATCACGTGAATGTATTGGAGCATGCAGCGACAACAGTAGCTCTATGGCTTTCAAGGAAAAATGCCATTGAGGCGACGAAAATAAGTTTACGAAGTGATTTTGTTCAAGAGTTAGCAAAAGGAGAGTTCGCTTCCTATGATCAGGCAAATTCAAGGGCGAAATTGCTCGGATATAATTTAAAACGCAAATATATTTCTATTGTAGGGTTTCCTGAAAACCTACAGTTGCTATTTGAGAAAAGAAAAAAAGATTATGATTCATTTGTCCATTGGCTTGAAAGCATGATTCATTATATTGAAGAAGAGATTTTTTATGCATCACAATCCATTAAACGAGAAGTAATGATGACGTATCAAGGAGAACAGCTTCTTATTTTTCTTGAAGTTCCTTCCAAAACAGAAAATGAAGGCGCAACGAACTTCCTAGATTTAGTAGAACGTCGTTTAGGAAATTTACTCCCTGAAGTTATTATATCTTGGGGTGTAGGGTGCTATTGCGAAGATTTTGAGGGATTTGCGGAAAGCTATCAAAATGCAAACGTTGCATTAAATATTGGAAGACGTAAAAAAGGAATAGGTCATCGTATGATGTATGAAAACACGCGGGTTGACCGTGTGCTCTTAAATCTTGCTCAAAATAATGAGATGAAAGAAGTCATTATGTCGACATTAGAACCACTCGTTCAATATGACGGCCAGAGTAATATGGATTTAATTAGTACATTTAGTGCATATAATCAGTATCATGGAAATGTTAGTCAAACGGCAAGGTCATTAAATTTACACAGACAGTCCTTGTTATATCGACTTAGGAAAATTGAGTCATTGACAGGCCTATCGCTTATTGATCCTGATGATTTATTTTTATTGGAATTGAGTATTAAAACTTGGAAAATGGGTGTCTCTGAAAAAATAACATAAGCAAGATATAATTAAAATAATAGGACCGGTATAAAATCCATTAAGTTAGAGGATTTGTATATCGGTCTTATTTTAATGTCTAAAAAGTAAAAACATTTTTCACATTCTGAACGACTAAGGTTTTCAAATCGTTTTTTACTTTATTTTAGTGTTTTCTCCTGAAAAGAAGGGTTTTGCAACACTATAACGCTTCTCGCATCGTCAAAAAGATATGGATTTAATGTTGAGCGATGGATCAGTTGTAATTATTGGATATTATGGAAGGCAACGTTCTAAAAATGCTTTTTCAGCAGCTACGATGATGTTATTAGGTTTTCAATGAAATATATTGATACTTATAAAATGTGGTCTTGAAAAATATTCTATACAGTTTCATTCCGAATTCATTGTATACGACTTTACACAATATTAAGGACTTTACTAAATATAGAATATAATTCTGACGGCTCGCTGATTCTAGAGGAATTGAAAAACTCTTCATGAATTAAAAAGCATCGCAAAACTAATAGCTAATTTGACTATAAACTTATTGAATATTCATACAATATTACGGATGATAGATTCCGAGCTCTTATACTATAATAAACTCACGGACTAATTATTCCGAAAATTTAATAAGCATTGATATATTAGGAAGGATGGTACCCATGTCATTTGGAACAATAGAGTATAAAGAGAGAGTTCGTAAAACGAAAGAAAGAATGGCATTACAAGGGGTTGAAGTATTACTTATTACAGATCCAGCTAATATGAACTATTTATCTGGTTATGATGGTTGGTCCTTCTATGTACATCAAATGTTAGTGATAATTAATGACGAAGATCAACCTATATGGATTGGAAGAACGCTGGATGCAAACGGAGCAAAATTAACAACATGGCTATACCATGAAAACATCATTCCTTATCCAGAAGATTATGTCCAATCTAATACAAAGCACCCTATGGACTTTGTAGCTGATATTTTAAAACAAATTGGTTTAGATACCCGTTCAGTCGGTGTTGAAATGGAAAATTATTATTTCACTGCAAAATGTTACGAACAGCTAAAAAAAGGGTTACCAAATGCTACGTTTAAGGATGCATCTCTTTTAGTAAACTGGGTTCGTATTGTGAAATCTAATCAAGAAATCGAGTATATAAAGCGTGCTGCGTTAATCGTAGAAAAAGCTATGATGGATGGAATTAATTTGATTAATGTAGGTGTTCGTGAATGTGATGTTGCAGCGAAAATATTACACACGCAAGTCACTGGAACAGCAGAGTTCGGCGGCGATTATCCGGCAATTATGCCAATGCTCCCGTCTGGCGAGAAAACCTCAACGCCTCATTTAACATGGACAGATGAACGCTATAAACAAGGTGATACAGTTATTTTAGAATTAGCAGGCTGTTATAAACGCTACCACTCACCACTTGCAAGAACAGTTAATATCGGACAGCCTTCCGATAAAATTAAAGCGCTTTCAGATGTTGTTGTCGAAGGGTTAAGCAGTTGTCTTGACATGATTAAGCCAGGTATCACATGTGAAGAAATTGAAGAAACTTGGAGAAAATCAATAGAGAGAAGTGGCATTATAAAAGAATCCCGTCTTGGTTATTCAATGGGGCTGAATTATCCTCCTGACTGGGGCGAACATACAGCAAGTATCCGTAAAGGAGACAAAACAATTCTTCAGCCGAATATGACATTCCATCTAATTCCTGGTATTTGGTTTGATCACTACGGATTTGAAGCGAGTGAATCCTTTAGAGTAACAGAAACTGGATGTGAAACTTTCGCAAATTTCCCAAGAGAGTTGTTTATTAAAGATGGAGTGTTAATGAAAAACTAGACTCCATAAAAGGAGATTAGTAGGATTATGCTTATATTTACGGAGCAGGAACTTAAACAATATGTGGAATTAAATCTTGAAGCAATTGACGTTATTGAATATGGATTTACAAAATTAGCAAACAATGAAGTGGAAATGCCACCGATTATGCGTGTTGATATTCACGATCAAAATGGTGAAGTAGACGTGAAAACAGCATATATAAAAGGTGAAGAAATGTTTGCCATAAAGGTTTCTTCTGGATTTTTTAATAATTATAAGCTGGGTCTTCCAAGTGGGAATGGGCTAATGATGTTGATTAGTACACAAACGGGGATTCCACAGGCGCTTCTTTTGGATAATGGTTATTTAACTGAGATTAGAACTGCTGCAGCGGGAGCGGTTGCTGCAAAATACCTTTCTCGGGAAAACATTGAAACTGTAGGCGTAATCGGAGCGGGAAGTCAAGCAAGGTTCCAGGTGAGAGCAATAGCTCTAGTACGGGATTTTAAAAAGCTAATTGTTTATGCACGTTCAACAGATCGTGCTAAAAAGTACGCAGAAGAAATGGCGGTTGAGTTAGGAATAGACGTCCAAGTGGCGGAAAACGCTGAACAGGTCGTTCGCTGCAGTGACTTAGTCGTCACGACAACGCCGGCAAAAGAGCCAGTTATCAAAGCTGAATGGTTGCATCCTGGCCTTCATATTACTGCAATGGGTTCTGATGCTGAACATAAGCAAGAGCTTGAAGTTGATGTGCTGGCAAGGACGGATAAGCTTGTGTGTGATACAAAAGCACAATGTTCCAAACTTGGAGAATTGCATCATGCATTAGAAAGTGGTGCCCTCACAGACGAATCGATCATTATCGAACTCGGTCAATTAACTTCAAAAGAGTTGGACGGTCGTGACAATGATGAACAAATTACAGTTTGTGATTTAACCGGAACGGGTGTTCAGGATACAGCGATTGCGTTATTTGCTTACACTGAAATGGTCAAACGGAATATAGGATTAAAGATTGGAAATGAAATGGTAGCACTAAAAAACTCAAGAGGAGTGGTCATATGACACACAAAGACATTCAAATAGGTACAAAAGCAGTATGGGCTGGAGAAAAAGAATATTTAGTACATGGTGCCACACAAGTACCAGTCGTATTGAGCGTAGCTTACACATACGACGATATGGATGAGTGGTATGACGTGGCAATTGGCAAGAAAAAGGGACATATTTATGGACGCAACACAAACCCGACTGTCCAAGCATTTGAAGATAAAGTGAAAGTTCTAGAAGGTGCAGAAGCGGCAACAAGTTTCTCTACGGGGATGGCAGCAATCAGCAATACTCTGGCTACATTCTTATTGCCAGGTGATCGCATTGTTTCTGTTAAAGACACGTACGGCGGCACAAACAAAATCTTTACTGAGTTCCTTCCGCGTCTAAATATCGATGTAGCTTTAGCTGAAACAGGAAATCATGAAGCAATCGAAGCGGAAGTTGCTAAAGGGTGTAAAATTCTCTACTTGGAAACACCGACAAATCCAACAGTTAAAATTACGGATATCGAACGTATGGCAAAAGCTGGTCATGCAGCGGGGGCTATTGTCATCATTGATAACACTTTCGGAACTCCGATCAACCAAAACCCGCTTGCACTTGGCGTTGACTTGGTTATCCATAGTGCAACAAAATTCCTTTGTGGACATGCGGATGCACTTGGCGGAGTGTTAGTGGGTTCTCATCAACTCGTTGAGCAAGTTTACCACTACCGTGAAATCAATGGAGCAACAATGGATCCAATGGCAGCTTACTTGACTTTACGAGGAATGAAAACTCTTCACATTCGTGTCCGTGAACAATGTAAGAATGCAATGGAACTTGCGAAATACTTGCAAACAAAAGAAATTGTCGAAGATGTTTTCTACCCGGGGCTTGAAACGCATCCAAACCACGACATCGCAAAAAAACAAATGAAAGATTTCGGTGGCATGCTTAGCTTTGCAGTAAAAGGCGGAGTTGATACAGTAAGAGATCTTCTTCCTAAATTGCAATACGCACACCGTGCAGCAAACCTAGGTTCAGTTGAAACAACAGTAGGTCCTGCTCGTACGACAAGCCATGTTGAATGTACTCCTGAAGAACGCGCAGCAATGGGAATCCCAGAAGGATTAATTCGCGTATCTTGTGGAATTGAAGATATTGAAGATATCCTTGCAGACTTTGAACAAGCGTTTAATCACGTTGAAAGTGCTTTGAAAGTTTAATAATAATAAAATTTTCTAACAGGGAGCAGAGGCGAATGGTAAATGTCAAATACTCATCCAATAGTTGATCAAGTAAACTGCTTGTTTACTAAACTAATTGAATGGCGTCGCACGTTTCATCAATTTCCTGAACTCAGTTTTCAAGAGTTCAGGACCTCTAAATTTGTTGCTGAAACGTTAAGAAAGATAGACGGAATGAAAGTAGACACTGGAAGAGGAGTTGAAACAAGTGTTATTGGCATATTAACTTCAGGTGATGGTCCGACTTTTGCGATTCGCGCTGACATAGATGCTATACCAATTCAAGAAGAAAATACAAATAGTTATTGCTCAAAAAATGATGGTGTTATGCATGCATGCGGCCATGATGCACATACAGCTATTTTACTGGGTGTGGCTACCATACTTTCAGATCTCTTTAAAAAGGGGGAAGTAACAGGGACGGTTAAGTTTATATTTCAACCTGCTGAAGAATGTACGGACGAAAATGGACTTTCTGGATCTCCTTATATGGTGAAAGCGGGCGCTTACGATAATGTAGAGGCTGCAATCGCTCTTCATATGTGTCCTTGGCTACCTGTAGGTGAAGCACAAATTAGCGATGGATACAGCATGGCAAGTGTTGATGTATTTGAAGCTAAAATATACGGTACAGGTGGCCACGGGGCTTATCCAGAACTGGGAACAGACCCTACCTGGATGCTAGGACCTGTTCTGCAAGCGTTACACGGAATTGTTGCTCGTAGAGTTTCTGCTTTAGATGCTGCAGTTATAAGTATAGGTCAAATCCATGCAGGAACAGCCAGTAATATAATCCCGACAGAGGTTTTAATAGAAGGTACGATTAGAAGCTATTCAGCTGAAATACGTAATTTATTGGAATTAGAGTTAAAGAAAGCGTTTTCAATTACTGAACACTTAGGCGGAGGCTATTTCTTGAATGTACAAAGAGGTGAACCAGCCTTATATAATAGTCCCCTAGTCAACGAATGGATTACTGAAACGATGCTTGAGATATACCCTAATATTCAAATAACTAAGGGTCCTTTTGGAATGGGAGGAGAAGATTTCGCCTATGTAACGGAACAGATTCCAGGTTCCATGTTTTTTCTAGGCTGTTCACCGCAAGACGGAGTTCAGCGGGATTTGCACACGCCAATCTTTGATATTGACGAATCCTGCTTGCCAATAGGGACAGCAATACTAGCGCAAACAGCAATAAAATTTTTAAAAGGTGAGCTTAGGTCACCAATTAATCAGAAGGTAGAGGTGCAATCACATGGCTCATAAATTAGCATTTATTGGATTTGGTGTAGTGGGGCAAGGTTTGGCAGAAATTATTCGTGATAAAAAAGAAGCGCTAAAACAAGATGAGGGTTTTGAAGCTAATATTGTGGCAATATCCGATTTATTAAAAGGCTCGATTTATCATCCAAACGGTCTTGATATTGATACGGCTCTCCGAGTGTTAAGAGAAACTGGTAGCCTAGAAAACTATCCACCAACTCAGGGGCTAGTGACGGGATGGGATAGTTTAAAAACAATTCGTGAGACAAATGCGGATACGATTATTGAGGTTTCGTACACAGACGTAAAAACAGGTCAACCAGCGATTAATCATTGTAAAGCTGCGTTTGAGAATGGGAAAAATGTTGTCATGACGAACAAAGGTCCTGTTGCTCTTGCTTACAAAGAGCTTTCTGAAATTGCCAACAAACATGGCGTTTACTGGGGATTTGAGGGAACTGTAATGAGCGGAACTCCAGCATTGCGTATGCCAATCGCTACACTGGCTGGAAATGATATTACTGAAATACGCGGTATTTTAAATGGTACGACAAACTACATTTTAACCCAAATGGAAATGGCAGGTATAACTTACGAGGAAGCTTTAAAAGAGGCACAGGAGCTCGGATATGCAGAAGCAGACCCTACCAGTGATGTAGAAGGCTATGATGCAAGATACAAAATTGTTATCTTATCAAACTATGTAATGAGAGCACCTCTGACAGTGGAAGAAGTATCGTGCAAAGGAATCACAGGAATTACGTTAAGAGATATTGAAACAGCAAAAGCAGAAGGAAAACGGTGGAAACTATTAGCTAAAGCACGCAAAGAAGATAACAAAGTAATTGCATCAAT
Organism: Paenisporosarcina sp. TG-14; assembly: GCF_000297555.1. NCBI lineage: Bacteria > Bacillati > Bacillota > Bacilli > Caryophanales > Caryophanaceae > Paenisporosarcina > Paenisporosarcina sp. TG-14. Next base: position 9,770 of record NZ_AMGD01000030.1, on the reverse strand, counting down.
TGCACCAGAAAAAGTAGATATCACAGATTCGCTTGCCTCGATCAGCGGAGCTACTAACGCTATTACCTATAAATGTGATCTTTTAGGCGCAGTGACATTGAGCGGCGCGGGTGCCGGGAAAGTCGAAACGGGCTTCTCCCTCTTAATAGATTTAATTACTATTGATCGTCAAAAACAATTAGTGAAAATTTAATGAGGAAAGGCGGTAATAGTATGACAACTCAACTTACAGGGCAAAAGATGTTCCTTGCAGGCAAATGGGTGAATGGTGATCGAATCATTGAGGTTCGTGATCCTCAAGATAACAGCATCATCGATACAGTTCCTGCAGCATCAGCGAAGGATATGGTGAATTGTATTGAGGAAGCGAAAGACGGAGCTGAAATTGCTGCTTCTATGGCGGTGCATGAACGCATGAAAGTAATCAATGCTGCCGCAGATTATATAGAGCAAAATTCAGAAAAGTACGCTCGAACTATTGCGACAGAAAGTAGTAAAACAATTCGTGAAGCATCGAAAGAAGTGCTCAGATGTGTTCAGACATTGCGCATAAGTGCTGAAGAAGCAAGAAGAATTCACGGTGAGACAATTCCTTTTGATCAAATGCCAGGGAGTGAGAATCGAGTAGGATATTATTATCGCTTTCCAATTGGAATTATTGGTGCCATTACACCGTTTAATGATCCACTTAACCTTGTTGCCCACAAAGTAGGACCAGCGATCGCATCTGGAAATGCCATTATCGTTAAGCCGGCAACAGTAACGCCATTAAGCGCATTGTTGCTTGCAGAAGCATTTGCTTATGCAGGTTTACCTCCAAAAGTGTTATCAGTAATTACTGGTTACGGAAATGAAATTGGTGATGTTTTGGTTACACATCCTGCGGTACGTATGATTAGCTTTACAGGAGGAGTAGAAGTTGGTGAGGAAATTACAAGAAAAGCGGGTTTGAAAAAGATTAGTATGGAGCTCGGTTCGAATTCTCCAGTTATCATACTGGAAGATGGTGATATTGATGATGCTGTTGAATCAACTGTTTCAGGTGCATTCTATGCAGCAGGACAAAATTGCCTGAGTGTGCAACGAATTTATATCCAAGAAAGTATTCTTTATTCATTCCAAACTAAATTTATCGAACGTACGAACCAATATTGTGTTGGTGATAAACAATTAGAGATAACTGATATGGGACCACTTATAACTGAAAAAGAAGCAATTCGTGTTGAAAAATTAGTAAATGAAGCTATTGATAAAGGTGCATTATTACTTACCGGTGGAAAACGAAACGGTGCATTTTATTTGCCAACTGTTTTAACGAATGTACCTAAAAACTGTACAATCGCTACAGATGAAATCTTTGGTCCAGTAGTACTTCTGTATTCTGTTCCTGATCTTGATGAAGCGATCAGACTTTCGAATGAAGTGAATTATGGCTTACAGGCGGGGATTTTTACGAAAAGTATCGATAAAGCACATAGAGCCATTGCTAAGATGGATGTTGGTGGAATTATGATTAATGACAGCAGCGACTACCGAATAGATTCCATGCCATTTGGCGGAGTGAAAAAATCGGGATTAGGACGCGAGGGAATTAAATTCTCAGTTCAGGAAATGACAGAGCCGAAAGTTGTTTGTTTTAAACTATCTGATTATTGAAAAAATGTTTGTCAATCATTATGTTAACAAAATTCATTATATAGTAGGTCACTAAGTTCTAGAATTCTTTTATAAAGTAAAAATAGAAGCGATGAAGGGGATATCTCAATATGTTGAAGAAAAACCCAAACCACGTATCTTATAATAATATAGTGTTTAAAGTATCAGCTATTGTTATTACCCTATTCACTCTTTGGGGTGCATTTTCACCTGACACGCTAGCGAAATATGCTTCAGCTGTTTTCTCATTTACTAGCAAAAGCTTTGGATGGTTTTACTTGCTTAGTGTTGCAGGTTTTGTTTTTTTCTGCCTATTCCTTGCGTTCAGTAAATATGGAAATATCAAACTTGGCAAAGATGATGAAAAAGCAGAGTTTTCACTTTTCACATGGATCAGTATGTTGTTTAGTGCAGGTTTTGGTGTTGGAATCGTATTTTGGGGTGTAGCGGAACCATTGACTCATTTTGTCACACCTCCACTTGCAGGTGTAGAACCTCAAACTGCCGAAGCTGCACGTTTAGCGATGCGTTATTCATTTTTTAACTGGGGAATTCACCAGTGGTCTGTTTTTGCGATTGTTGGATTAGCTCTAGCATACTTTCAATTCCGTCATAAAAGAAAAGGGCTTATCAGCGAAACGATTTCTGAGGTGCTTCCGAAAAAAGGTAGAAGTCGTATAAAATTATTTATAAGCATTCTTGCTATTATAGCAACAGTAACTGGTGTTGCTACTTCAATTGGTATGGGTGTCTTACAAATAAGCGGTGGTATGAACTACGTATTTCAAGTTCCAAATAATGCATGGCTACAAATCGGTATAGTTGGAATTATCTTAGTGCTTTATCTTATTTCATCGACGACTGGAATTAATAAAGGTATTAAACTATTGAGTCTTCTAAATATGTCGCTAGTAGCAGTGTTGATGATTTTCTTCCTTTTCAGAGGACCAACTATCTTTATAATGGAAAGTTTTGTTGTTGGACTGGGGGACTATCTTCAACACTTTGTTGAAATGAGCTTTTTCTTAACTCCTTATTCTGGAGAAACATGGGTGAATGATTGGACCGTATTTTATTGGGCATGGGTGATCGCATGGTCACCATTTGTTGGATCATTTGTTGCTCGTGTTTCAAGAGGAAGAACAATTCGTGAATTTGTCTTAGGAGTCATGATTGTTCCGCCGGTCATTGGTTTTGCTTGGATGGCAATTTTCGGAGGTACAGGATTATACTTGGACTTGTACACAGGAACAGCCATTTCTCAGGCTGTCTCTCAAGATGTGACAACGGCCATATTCGTACTCTTACAGGAATTTCCACTGTACATTTTATTATCGGTCATTATGATTGTACTTATTGTTATCTTTCTTGTTACATCCGCCGACTCCGCAGTATTCGTACTCGGAATGATGTCTTCAGATGGCAACTTGAATCCTTCAACTTCAGTAAAGGTAATTTGGGGCGTATTAATAGCTTCAATAACAGCGGTTCTAATCGTCAGCAGTGGTTTAAAAGGTTTGCAGACAGCCTCCTTAGTCTCTGCACTGCCGTTTACATTCATTTTGATTTTAATGAGTATAGCTCTATATAAATCGTTATCAAATGAAAAAAGTCCAGAAAAAATGGGACAGAACCCTGAACATACGAACCCTGTATATGCAGAGAAAAATGAAGAGGTGAAACAACAACAGGAGAAAGAAAAAGTGCCTCAAGAAACCAGATAAACTCTTAGTTAAGGATACCTTTGTAAAAACAAGTCAATGCTTAAAAAGGCTGAACCTAATCACACTATTTTTAATAGGTGGTTAGGTTCTTTATTTTGTTTTAAGTCGGAAAGTTAGGTGTAAATAAAAGGATTCAGTCTATTTTAGTAGCAAGGGAACATGGCATTATTAAGTAGTTTCTAGTTTGTCATAATAGTTGCATGAATTCCTGCATTAAAAAAGTGAAGCGGCCGCCATGGTCATCGCTTCACTTTTTTCTTTAGGTTATGGTGTTACAGGTTTACCTTCAGAGAAATTAATTTGAAAGAAAATTTCTTCTTATAGTAATTTGTTCTTCTTTGAAAAGGTCCAGTTTACAAGGAATATGCCTATGAAAATGAGTAAACCGCCTAAATAAACGTACCAATCTACCACTTCATTTAAAAATATCCATCCTGTTAAAACCCCGAATACCGGAGCCAAAAAGAGGAATGCGCTCGTCTTACCTGGATCGCTTTTATGTAATAAATAAAACCATATGGCAAATTGTACAATGGAAGCCATAATCCCAAGCCATAAAATGATAGAAACAGATGTAATGTTAATAATCAATTTGGGTGTCTCTAATGTTACACCCATCACTAATAGAATAATACCGCCAAAAAGCATCTGATATGCGGTTAACACCCATATATTGAAGCGAATTCCCCACTTTTTTATTAAGATGGTGGCAATTGACCATGAAACTGCGGCTCCAAGTCCCAGTAAGGTTCCTATATTTAGTTGTAAATGAAATCCAAGTGTAATAAATACACCAATAAAACCAGTAACTACGCCGATCCATTGGATGAGGTTGAATCTAATTCCAAGGAATATCGTTCCTAAAATAACAACCATTAAAGGATTACTAAATGTTAAGATGGAAGATTCCCCTGCGGTAATGGTTCTTAAACTCAAAAATATACAGCCCATTACGCCAGCTGTCTGAAAGAGACCCACTACAAACATTCTTCCCCAATCAAGTGGTAGTCGTGGAAGAGGTTTCTTCCGAACTAATAGGGCCATCAAAATACCTGCAATTGTAAATCGGATACCCACGAGTAAAAGGGGAGAAACATAGGTTAAGCCAATCTTACCTACCGTAAAAGAAGAGCCCATCAGAAAAGTGGTAATGAAAACTAGTAGTCCGTAATATAATGGATTCATATTTTTTAGCTCCTGTTTTTTCCTATCATAACATTAATAGTAAAAGTATATTTTCATAGATGGAAGTTACTTGGAATATGAAAAAGGGTTTTGTTAAAAACTATATTACTTATACGCTTTAATCATATAATAAGTTATTAGAATCACTCTGGCAATGAAACGTTAGGGGGTATCGTTTTCAATTATAGATGGTAGGGTAATTTTACGCTAAGCTAGAAATTCAACTAGAGATTTGAATGTAAGAGGAAGAATAGGAATGAATGCCCTTTGCTGTAATAGAGAAAAGGTGTAATTATTTCAATGCGGAGGAGATTATGTTGTCTACAGCACTCATTGTTATTTTATTATCAATAGGTTATATCATTTTTACGATTGATAAAAAGCAAGAAAATTTCCCGGTTCCCGTCGTACTTCTATTAATTGGAATCGCGTTATCGTTTATTCCTTATTTTTCAGATGTCCAGGTAACAGGAGATATCATTTACAATATATTTCTTCCAGGTTTATTGTTTACATCTGCTTACCGCTTTTCCACAAAGGCATTGCGAAAAAATGCAGGAATTATCGGGGCACTCAGCACTATTGGAATTATTCTCACTGCTGGGTTAATGGGCGTGGTCGTTTATTATGTAGGCGGATTGTTTTTCTCGATATCCTTTATCGGAGCCTTGTTGGTTGCTTCTATCCTGACACCAACTGATCCTGTATCTGTTATTGCGATACTGAAAAAGGCTGCACCAGATAAAACGATTGCTGATATCGTGGATGGCGAATCAATGATTAATGATGGAACGAGCATTGTTCTGTTTAGTGTAATCTCCGGCATGTACATAAATCATCAATCCTTCAATATTTGGTCATTTCTAGGTGAGTTTAGCTATGTGTCAATTGGAGGGGCAGGGCTTGGAATAGTCGTGGGCTGGTTATTAAGTAAAGCTGTTCACTACACACATCATCGGGATTACCAAGTCATGCTCAGTATCATCATCGCCTATGGCTCCTTTCAGCTGGCTGAAAACCTCGGTTTTTCAGGTGTTTTGGCAACGGTTGCTGCGGGGATCATGTTGTCATGGGAGTTCACGCATACGAATAAAGAAGATCATTATAGTGAAGCATTGTCCGGTTTTTGGGATGTTGTTGAGCCGACGCTGCTGTCATTGTTGTTTTTACTAATCGGTATCGTGGCAACAGATTATTTAACGTCGGCCCACTGGGGGTTGGCTGTGGTCATATTCATAGCCACGATTGTTATACGCTTCCTTGTCGTGTCCAGTACAATGCAAATTTTTAGTGGATGGAGAAAAGTGGTCAACTGGAAAAAAGCATTCCTCATTTCATGGTCAGGCATTCGCGGATCGATGTCAGTGTTTTTATTGTTGAGTTTGAGTGCCATGAATGACGGCAATGTAGATAATTTGATTTCTCTTGCATTTCCAGTAGTAATTATTTCTTTAGTCGTCCAGAGTATCGGCATATACCCACTTTCGAAATGGATGGGAGACAAATGAGTTCTTTGCAATGAGATAAATTCTATATGGAAGTCACCATTCAAATGGCGAATAAATCAAAAACCACATTCTGCATAAGAATGTGGTTTTTTGGCTCGTATATTTTTGAATGCACAGTATAGATGTAAGCCCTTTCAGTGTTTGAATAGTAATTAAGATTAATTAATATGCATAAAAATTGGGTATAGTGAATATTTTTAGAATAGTCTTATTTAATAATAAGGCAATTTTAGATGTGGGAGGAGGGAGTTCATGTTTAACGTAAAAGAGAAGTACACTTTTTTATTACAAGTGATTCCAAAGGTGCTCCAAATACTTTTGAATGTTTCTCTCGTTTTTCTTGCAACAATTCTTTCCTTTTTACTTGTTAACGAATTGCTAGTGTTCAGTCAGTTGATAATAGAAAGAAAGGCTATTGACTACAAATTATTCCTTGAGAGTATACTTATCTTCTTTTTGTATTTTGAGTTTATTACAATGATAGTTAAATACTTTAAGGATGATTATCACTTTCCTATTAGATATTTTATATACGTTAGTATTACCGCCATGACAAGACTGATTATTGTTGAACATAATAATCCTATAGATACCTTACTGTATACAATTGTAATATTAATCCTAATTATTGGCTATTTCATTTTGAATTTAACTCCATATGAAAGGCCTGATAGTAGATGGTTTTTTAAGCAGTAAGTTTCGACTGTAGGTGGAGTTGGACGCACATTCTCCACTGGATTACCTGTATAAAAAGAGTCGAGCTGTGGCAATTGACTCCAGCTCGACTCTTATGTAATTAGGCTATGGTGCAGGTTACTTTCGAATGTGTACCGGAATCCCTTCAGCTGTATTCATAAATTGAAGCACCTAATTCTTCAGTTATTATGAAAATTATTTGATGAAACCGACTGCTTTTTTAATTAATGCTGCTAGAGGAGGTTTGATTGATGAACAATTGCATTAAAAAACAAAACGATTGCTGGTGCTGCCCTTGATGTTTTTGAACAAGAGCCTACTTTAAAAAATCATTCTTTATGGGGTTTAGATAATATTATTGTTACACCACACATAGCAGGACTAACTACTGAAGCTATGAGTGTTATGTCTTTAGAATGTTCAAAGGAAATTGTAAAGGTGAAAAATAATGAGGTGCCTATTAAGTGGGTAAATAAAAAACAAATGATTAATATTTGATAACTATGGAACACACAATTTTGTTCAATCATTTTTCAAATAGTAATAAAAAATAGACCTTCCCGTTATAGAAAGGTCTATTTTTTATTAAGTTACCTTCAACGAAATCAAGGCTTCATGTATCATTTGAAGTTTCGTTTCGACGCGGTGCATTAAATAAAATGACACGAAAATCGGGAAGCCTACTTCTTGGATCATTGTCAGCCAGTCGTTCATGAGTCGTTCCTCCTTTCCAAAAATGGCTGCACACAAGTAAATTGTGGCAGCCATTTTCTTATTAAAGTTCAGTTACGTTACGTTCAACAATACGCGCTTGGTAAGCAGATACAAGGTTCGCACCGTCCGCGTTGAAGACGTTGCTTGCAAGTAAAGCCTGCATGCCACTGTCTACTTCAAGACCTGTTAAGTCCACGCGGGGCTCGTCCACTGAAATCGTGAACTTTTTCCCTTGAGCTGTATCAAACAGCATTTCTAGTACCTTTGCCATTGGTCATTTCCCCCTTTCAAATTAGTTTTGGATGTTGCCGGTTTCAATCTTTTCAGCAGCGAGTAATGGACGGGAAGAGAATCCCGACAAAATACCAACCACTTCTCCTAACTGATCCGCAGTCGCAGCTTGATTGACATTTCTGTACGACGACGATTTTTTAATTACCTTGCCGTCTAGCGTATAGCCTGTCTCAAACGTTAAACGAACCACTGCTTGCTTAAAGTCGATGATTGCCATGTTTACCACCTCCTTTCATAACATATATAGAAAGAGGGAGGGGGAAAGGCGACAACTTAAATTCTTTTAAGTGAACAATTGATACTTATATCATAAAAGGGGCTACCCTTCGAATATTCTAAATAACCATGAAGATTTGCCTAGTCTTGCTGAAAAGGTTCGAAATTTCAACCGCAAGAAGTAGGCGTATCTTGTGATACCGTTATTTAGGTACCCAATGTGTGAATCTTTCTGCAGGATAGTTACCGAGTGCAGAGGTTTTGGACAGCTTGACGTAGAATCTAACTACTATAAGTATTTGTTAGTAAATGAAATCCTAGGAAGTGCTCAAAGCTTGGGAGTGAGCAAAGAAGTTGAGTGTCAAAAAGTATAAAACCACCAGAAGTTTCACAACACTGATTGTAAGGGGCGTGAAGAGCAATGGAATGGTCATACTGGAAAGTGATTTTGAAATACGGTCACGTAGGTATTCGCAACGAAGTAAGTGTTGCACGGCATTTGACCATGCCGGTAGAATATACGCTGCTGGAAGTCATGCACAAGGCACAAAATATGCCAGGGGTTAAAGCGAAGGGAATTTTGTCTGCACGACGGATCTCTATAGATGAATATCTCATTGGACACCGAGAAGAAGCAGAAAACTTTTATTTACAAAGATTAATGACATTCAGACAAAAATCATGTTAACAGACATAATTAAATTGAAGAATCTAATTCAGAGATGGAGTGGAATTCATGTTATCACAAGGTGATTGGTTAAAAAATCAGCGTGTATCAGGTGGATATAACTGGTCATCAGCCATGTTGCTGAATAATTGCAATGCTAAACAATATGTACAGTTTTTTATGAAGAGAATCCAGCGTATATACAATATTGAACTTGTTCTAAATGACAGCTACCGTGGACTAGAAATTAGCTCAGGCCATCAAATTGTCTGGAGTGGGCAATCTGTAGACGTCGATATACTGCGCATGGTGAGATTTGATTTTTTTGAGGAAATTATGATAGGAAATTTAAAAGAAATAGGATTGCTAAATTAAATTCTCTATCAATTCCCCCCTAGTGTAAAACTCACATAAGGGGGTTATTTTTTATGGAATTGGTTATATTATTCGCAGTTCCTAGAGTGTGCTAATAAAGGGAATAGACTGCATGTTCAAAATACCCATTATGGAATGAGACATTTGAAAATTCGTATGCTGTAAAAAAAATTATTTTACTGCAATTGCAAATAAACACCGTATCCAAAAATATGTAATTGCAATAAAGAAAATCTACCGATCCATGGCATCATTAAATAAAGCTGTCACATATAAACGCTTTGTGGCACTTAAAGTTGCTGCATAAAGCACTCCATATATATTCTTAACTCGTCCTCGTTTATAGGCGTTCACAACGGATAGAATCGCGTTAATATAGTCTTCTTCATACTCCTCAAACGTCATGGAACGGTCTATTTTTGCCTTCGCCCTCAACATGATGCCATACACTTTATACATCGTATTCATGTCGAAAAAAGCACCCAAAATACGTCCGATTCTTTCTGGTAACTTGGTAATTAATCCCTTCTTAATCGCGTCCTCTGTATCATATGTATCTTGTATAAGATTAATAGAAAGAGAGGTTTGTTTCGCCAATTGAGTCGCTGGATTGCTCACAGGCGTAACACTTTCAGCAACACTGCGAGTATTCATAGTCGACTTGTCTTCAAAGGGTAAAATACGAAGAATGTTCGCACCATATCCTTTTGAGACGCGACGGATAAACGAGATTTT
>NZ_AMGD01000029.1:0-10211 GCF_000297555.1 Paenisporosarcina sp. TG-14 | reverse complement strand
AGTAACCGCAGGAGCATTGATTTGGTTTTTCGCGACGAGGAGGCTCACCGCACGCCCCACGGAACGCGTCCGCTCGGAACGGAAATCAGCGTGTAGCAGGGATTTTTTTAGTTTCAATAAATCAAAATGAACAGGATTAAACATAGCAATTCAACAAATCACACGCATGTGAGGATCTGCTGAATTAAAACACTTAAAAATTGTTCCTACATAAAAAGTTTTTTTAGAGCAGATATGTCATCTGCTTTTTTTTTGTATTTACTCAATAGTCACTTTTTAACCTGTAATCCTAAAATGTCTAAAATTTTTTTAAATCTTAAAAACATTATCAGACTAACAATGAAAACGGTTACAAGATTAATGAATATTCATAATTAACTAATTAATTAAAAAGTATTGATTGACACCCTTTAAAATAGACGTTACGATAGCAACAATTTACAAATACCAAATGCAAATTAACTGGTCAATATGTAAATTTAAAAGTTACCAACGGATTGATTTTTTATTCTTGAGTGTAATGTTCGAAGGATTTTGTTCATACACTAAAAACGGAAATGCTAACCAATTGATTTTCTCAACTGGATATTAATAAACAATCATATAAAGACAATTCAATGACGAGGTTAAAGTAACGGAAATTGTATTCTCAGAGAGCCGACGGTGGTGCAAGTCGGTAATACAACCATTTACGACATCCCCTCCGAGTGGAGTGCTGAAAGGTTAATACCGATTAGGCGTTCCCGGTAACCGTCCCAATCAAGGTTATCGTTATCAACGGACTAAGCACAGTGCTTGTCCATGAGGCTGCGTTTACGCAGTGAAATAGGGTGGTACCATGAAGCTTTTTCATCCCTATACAAAGAATATGTTTCTTTGTGTAGGGATGGAAAAGCTTTTTTATTTTTTATTCCACCGAGGCATAAGAAAAAAGGAGGCGGAAGGTTTGGAAGCAAGTTCTAAATTTGTAGAAAAAGCGATTCAGAAACTACCGGGTAGGGGTGCAGATGTACTGATTCAATCCTTAAAAGACCAAGGTGTAGACGTTATTTTCGGTTATCCAGGTGGTGCGGTGCTACCGATTTATGATGCATTGCATCAAAATCCAATCCGCCATGTTCTTGCCCGTCATGAACAAGGTGCAATACACGCAGCTGAAGGGTATGCCCGTGTATCAGGAAAAACGGGAGTCGTCATCGCTACATCAGGACCGGGAGCAACGAACCTGGTCACAGGAATTGCAGACGCCATGCTCGATTCAATTGCACTGGTAGTATTTACAGGGCAGGTTGCAAGTGGAGTAATTGGGACAGACGCTTTTCAAGAAGCAGATATCTTGGGAATCACACAACCAATTACAAAACATAGTTACCAAGTAAAGAACGTGAAAGATTTGCCTAGAATTATCAAAGAGGCATTTTATATTGCTTCTACTGGTCGCCCAGGACCTGTCGTTGTGGATATACCAAAAGATATTTCAACGAACCTGTTTGTAGCGACTAACGCGAAAGATGAGGAAGTGTACTTACCAGGCTACCAACCAACGACTAGTCCTAACTATCTTCAAATCCAAAAGGCAGCACTGGCCCTGTCTCAGGCGAAGAAACCGCTAATCTTAGCGGGTGCGGGTGTCTTAACCGCCAAAGCGACTAAGGAGCTAAAGGAATTTGTGGAACGTAATCAAATTCCAGTTACTAATACTTTGCTTGGACTTGGTAGCATAGCCGGAAATCATAAGTTATTTCTTGGAATGGCTGGAATGCATGGAACGTATACAGCCAACACAGCCATTTGTGATTGCGATGTCCTACTGAATATTGGTGCACGGTTTGATGATCGGTTAACTGGAAATCTCGCACATTTTGCACCTAATGCGAAAGTAATCCACATTGATATTGATCCAGCTGAAATTGGTAAGAATGTTCCAACAGCAATTCCGATAGTAGCTGATGCGAAGCAAGCACTGCTAGAGCTGTTGAAACAATCATTCGAAGCACCGGATACAACAGAGTGGTTAGAATGTTTGTCGCAAAACCAGATAGACTATCCTCTGCAGTATAACGCAGAAAAACAACAGGGAATTCTTCCTCAACAGGCGATTCAATTGATACATCGCTTAACAGGAGGAGATGCAGTTGTCACAACTGATGTTGGACAGCATCAAATGTGGGCTGCTCAATATTACGCATTCAATCATCCGGATAACTGGGTAACTTCAGGGGGGCTCGGGACGATGGGCTTTGGATTCCCTGCAGCAATTGGGGCGCAACTTGCAAAGCCGAATTCCAAAGTTATTTCGATTGTAGGAGATGCTGGATTTCAAATGACCTTGCAGGAATTATCCCTGCTCCAGGAACTTCGCCTTCCTGTAAAAGTAGTCATTTTAAATAATCAATGCCTAGGTATGGTAAGACAGTGGCAAGAAACCTTCTATGAAGGACGCTTTTCTCAGTCTCTAATTCATGTGCAGCCAGATTTTGTGAAATTGGCGGAAGCTTATGATATTAAAGGATACAAAGTAGAGACGCTAGAAGAAGCGGAAGTTGTATTCGCAGAAGCACTTAATTCAAATGAACCAGTATTAATTGATTGTCGGGTCGTACAGATGGAAAACGTTTATCCAATGGTCGCACCAGGGAGAGGTTTGAACGAGATGATCGGGGTGAAAGGTGAATGAAACGAGTTATAACAACTACGGTAATTAATCAAAGCGGTGTGCTTAACCGCGTTACTGGGCTTATGATGAAACGTCAGTTCAACATCGAAAGTATTTCCGTTGGGCACACCGAACAGCCTGGAATGTCGAAAATGACATTTGTGGTAAATGTGGTAGACGAAGGAAAACTAGAGCAGCTTTTAAAACAGCTACAGAAACAAATCGATGTGATTAAAGTAAATGACATTACGGATAAAGCGATTGTTTTGAGGGAGTTGGCGTTAGTCAAAGTTGTCACTCCACCGTCAGTCAGAAATGAAATCCGCACAATTGTTGAGCCATTCCGAGCGACGGTTGTTGATATGAGCAAAAATGTAACAACGTTTCAAGTTACAGGTGAACCGAACAAAATTGAAGCGTTCATTGATTTAATGAAGCCATATGGTATTAAAGAACTTACAAGAACTGGTGTATCAGCATTCGTGCGGGAAACACAAAAAGCCTATACAGACCAACTATCTATTTTATAAAAAAAAACAACAAACTCGAGGAGGAAATTAAAATGGTAAAAATGTATTATAACCAAGACGTAAACGAACAGGTATTGAAAGGTAAAAAAATTGCAGTTATCGGGTACGGATCTCAAGGTCATGCTCATGCACAAAACTTAAAGGATTCAGGATTTAATGTTGTTGTAGGTGTACGTGCAGGTAAATCATTTGATCAGGCACAAGAAGATGGCATGCAAGTGGCTTCTGCTTCGGAAGCGGCAGCAGCGTCGGATATCATCATGATGCTAGTTCCGGATGAGCGTCAAACACAAATTTATAACGATGATATTAAACCATCATTGACAGCTGGGAAATCACTAGTATTTGCACACGGCTTTAATGTTCATTTCAATCAGATTGTGGCGCCTAAAGATGTAGATGTGTTCTTAGTGGCACCTAAAGGTCCAGGGCATCTAGTTCGTCGTACATTTGAAGCTGGAGCAGGAGTTCCTGCATTAATCGCGATTCATCAGGATGTTACAGGGCAAGCAAAGGAAATCGCACTTGCTTACGCAAAAGGCATTGGTAGTACTCGTGCAGGAGTGTTAGAAACAACGTTTAAAGAAGAGACAGAAACTGATTTGTTCGGTGAGCAAGCTGTATTATGTGGTGGCTTAACTTCTCTTGTAAAAGCTGGTTTTGAAACGCTTGTTGAAGCTGGATACCAACCGGAACTTGCCTATTTTGAATGTATGCATGAATTGAAATTGATTGTAGACCTTATGTATGAAGGTGGAATGTCAGGAATGCGTTATTCGATTTCGGATACAGCGCAATGGGGAGATTTCGTTTCAGGCCCGCGTGTTGTAGATGCTGATACGAAAGCCCGCATGAAGGATATCCTTACAGATATCCAAACAGGGAAGTTTGCCAAAGGATGGTTGCTTGAAAACCAATTAAATCGTCCGGAATTCACTGCAATTGAAAAAGCGGAAGAAACTCATCAAATTGAAGTAGTAGGTCGTAAACTTCGTGCAATGATGCCATTTGTAAATGAAGGGAAAAAAGTTAAAGAAAAAGAGGTGGTTGCAAGTGCGCGTAATTGACATCTTTGATACTACGCTAAGGGACGGAGAGCAGTCAGCAGGTATCAATTTAAATACAGCTGAAAAAATTGAAATCGCCCGGCAGCTTGAACGTTTTGGAGCAACGATCATCGAGTCCGGATTTCCAGCTTCTTCACCTGGTGATTTTGATGCTGTACAACGAATTGCTGGCATCGTAAAAAATTCAATTATTACAGGGCTTGCCCGTTCAGTTAAAAGTGATATTGATCGAGCATGGGAAGCGTTGAAAGGTGCTGAACAGCCTCATATTCATATTTTCTTGGCTACTTCACCCATTCACATGGAGCATAAGTTGATGAAAACACCTGACCAGGTAGTGGAAATCGCAGTTGAATCCGTTAAATACGCACGTAAGTTCTTCCCGCTTGTTCAATGGTCAGCCGAAGATGCTTCTCGATCTGATCCGGAATTTTTGGCTTATATTATCAAAAAGGTGATCGAGGCAGGTGCGACAACGATTAATCTTCCGGATACGGTGGGGTATGCAACCCCAAGCGAATACGGAGCCTTGTTTAGATATATGAAAGAAAATGTGCCTGGTATCGAAAAAGTGAAACTTTCTGCACATTGCCACGATGATTTAGGCATGGCGACAGCAAATACACTAGCAGCTATTGAAAATGGTGCAGATCAAGTTGAAGGTACTATTAATGGAATCGGAGAACGTGCAGGGAATGTTGCTTTAGAAGAAATTGCAGTTGCTCTGCACATCCGAAAACAAATATATGGCGTTAACACGGGTATCAATCTGAAAGAAATTAAGCGAACTAGTCAACTGGTTAGTCAGTTGACGGGTAGCTTGATTCAGCCTAACAAAGCGATTGTCGGGAAGAATGCCTTTGCTCACGAAGCGGGTATTCACCAAGATGGTATGCTGAAAAACCCATTAACTTATGAGATTATTACTCCAGAATTGATTGGAGACGCAAGCACTGAACTCGTTCTAGGAAAACACTCCGGCAGACATGCTTTCAAAGACCGTGCTATTAAGATGGGCTTTGAGTTGAATGATGAGAAGTTAAATAAAGCATTTGCGGAGTTTAAAAAGCTAGCAGATAGCAAAAAAGAAATTTTGGAAGCAGACCTATTTGTATTACTAACAGATCAGCAATTTAACGAAAAACATATACCAGTCTATGAATTGGATAGCGTGCAAGTACAGTACGGCACAGATAGTATTCCAATTGCTACTGTATCAGCTCGCCAGCCGAATGGTGAACTAATTAGTCAATCAGCTGCTGGAGCAGGGGCTGTTGAAGCCATATTTAACACGTTAGAACGTATTGTCGCTGGTAAAGTCCATATATTGGATTACCGTGTAACCTCCATTGGGAAAGGGCGCGACGCATTGGGCGAAGCTGTCATTAACTTAAGTTATAACGGGGATACAGTTACGGGACGTGATGTTGCACAGGACGTCTTGGAAGCATCGGCAAAAGCTTATTTAAACGCAGTGAATCGTCAACTTGTAAAATCTAATCAAAAAGTAGAAGTAGAAGCTGGATAAAAGATAAGTAAATAGGAAAAGGAGGAATTTCTAATGGAAAAGACAATAGCAGTATTGCCCGGAGACGGAATCGGACCAGAAGTTACAGGAGCAGCAGTCAAGGTGCTGAAATCCATTGCAATGCGCTATGGACATACTTTTCATTTAAAATATGCTGCAATTGGCGGTATAGCGGTTGATCAATATGAAAATCCGCTGCCTCAGGAAACGATTGAGGTTTGTGAAGCTAGTGACGCAATCCTCCTTGGTGCAGTCGGAGGTTCTAAATGGGATCAGCACCCGTCTCATTTGCGACCAGAGAAAGGCTTATTGAGTATCCGAAAGCATTTTGATTTATTCGCAAATATCCGACCTGTAAAAGCGATTCCTTCACTTTTAGATTCGTCACCATTGAAAGAAGAAGTGGCCAAAGAAGTCGATATGGTTATTGTTCGTGAATTGACTGGTGGTTTATATTTCGGAGAACCGAAACGTAGAAACGAAAAATCGGCAGTCGATACACTGGTTTATACCAGAAAAGAAATCGAGCGCATTGTCAATCATGCTTTTGAAATCGCGCGCACGCGAAGAGGGAAACTTACTTCAGTTGATAAAGCAAATGTTTTGGAAACGAGTAAACTATGGCGTGAAGTTGTCGAAGAACGCAAGAATGCTTATCCCGATATCGAAGTGGAGCATATGCTAGTTGATTCGGCAGCCATGAAATTGATCACTAATCCTAGAGGGTTTGATGTTATGGTCACTGAAAATATGTTTGGTGATATTTTAAGTGATGAAGCATCTGTAATCACTGGATCTCTTGGAATGCTACCTTCTGCTAGTCTTCGTGCTGATGGATTCGGTCTCTACGAACCAGTACATGGTTCTGCGCCAGACATCACAGGGCACAACATAGCAAACCCATCTGCAGCCATTTTGTCAGCGGCCATGATGCTAAGACATTCTTTCAACCTTCATTCAGAAGCATCGGCTATGGAAGAAGCAGTAATGGGCGTATTGGAAGACGGTTATTGTACGGTTGACCTGTTCAAGGACGGTAAACGCGTCGTCTCGACTGATACATTCGTTACAAAAGTCATTGAAGAGCTTGAAAGAGAATTTGTATCTGAACACATCATGTTCTCTTATATTTAATGGGAAGGAGCGCTTCGAATGCCGAAAACGATTATTGAGAAAATTTGGGAACAACATATTGTTTACGAAGAACAAGGTAAGCCAGACCTCCTTTATATAGATCTTCATTTATTACACGAAGTCACTTCCCCTCAAGCATTTGAAGGTTTAAGGCTTAATGGACGGAAAGTTCGTCGTCCGGATTTATGCTTTGCCACGATGGACCATAATGTACCTACGAGAAACCGTGATACCATTAAAGATCCAATTTCTCGCAAGCAAATTAAAACCTTGCAGGATAATTGTGATGAGTTCGGCGTACCGCTTGCAGGGATGAATCATCCTGACCAAGGGATCGTGCACGTCATTGGACCAGAGTTAGGTTTGACACAGCCAGGCAAGACCATCGTCTGTGGGGACAGTCATACATCAACACATGGAGCATTCGGTGCTTTGGCGTTCGGCATCGGGACGAGTGAAGTGGAGCATGTACTGTCGACTCAAACCCTTTGGCAATCAAAACCGAAGACAATGGAAATTCGTATCGATGGGGAACTTGGATTCGGAGTTACAGCAAAAGATGTCATTCTAGCGATTATCGCGAAGTTTGGCATTGATATGGGAACGGGTCATATTGTAGAGTACACGGGAGAAGTGATCCGTAATTTTACGATGGAACAACGTATGACAATTTGCAATATGACCATTGAAGCGGGAGCTCGTGCAGGGTTGATTAGCCCTGATGACAAGACGGTTGAATACTTGAGAGGCCGTAGACATGTTCCAAAGGGAGACGCTTTTGATAAAGTAGCAGCGCAATGGTTATCGCTTGCGACGGACCAGGAAGCGAAGTATGACGTCTCTATCTCGATACATGCAGATGAAATTTCTCCGTTTGTCACTTGGGGTACAAATCCTTCCATGGGAGCTGGTATCGAAGGTCATGTACCATTTGCATCTAGTTTAGAAAAACAAGCAGATCGTGAAGCATTGCAGCAGGCACTAGCTTATATGAACCTAGAAGAAGGTACACCATTGTCCTCTATAGACATCCAGCATGTGTTCATTGGGTCGTGCACAAATGCTCGCTTAGGGGATTTGCGGGCGGCTAGCGCGGTTGTGGAGGGTAAAAAAGTGCATCCATCTGTCACGGCAATCGTTGTACCTGGTTCCGCATCTGTAAAAAGACTAGCGGAAGAGGAAGGTTTGGATAAAATATTCCTAGATGCTGGATTTGAATGGCGTGAGACCGGCTGTAGTATGTGTCTAGCTATGAATGAAGATGCGGTTCCTGCAGGTGAACGTTGCGCTTCAACTTCTAACCGTAACTTTGAAGGGCGTCAAGGAGCGGGATCGATGACGCATCTGGTCAGTCCAGTCATGGCTGCAGCCGCTGCTATAGAAGGCCACTTCACGGATGTCCGGAAGTATATGCATGAACCAGTGTCATCGTCCTGAATTTGATTACCTGAAGGAGGTCTACAGATGAAGCCAATCAATAAAATTTCAAGTGTGATGACTCCACTTGACCGGAAAAATGTAGATACTGACCAAATTATTTCAAAAGAATTTTTAAAGCGTATTGAGCGTACGGGTTTTGGTAAATACTTATTTCATCATTGGCGCTTCAATCCAGATGGAACAACTGTAGAAGATTTCGTTCTCAATGATCCGCGCTTTAAAGGTTCTGAAATTTTAGTCGCACAAGAAAATTTCGGTTGCGGCTCTTCGCGTGAACATGCACCATGGGCCATTCAAGATTACGGTTTTAATGTGGTCATTGCACCGAGCTTTGCTGATATTTTTTATAATAACTGTGTGAAAAATGGCATTCTACCGATTCGTCTGTTGGGTCATGAAGTGGATGAACTCATTAAAAAAGGAAAGCACGAAGAGTATAAATTAGAGGTTAATTTGGAACAGCAAACTGTTTTAGGGCAGGATGGAACTCGTTTAGAGTTTGAAATTGATCCTTATTGGAAAGAAATGCTTCTAAAAGGATGGGATGAGATAGAGTTAACATTCCAACACGAGGCTCAAATCACGGCATACGAAGAAAAAATGCAGCAGGCGTAATTATAATTAATAGAGGAGATGGTTTTGTTGGGAATTCATATAGCACAGCAGGTTTATACAGCGCATTTGAAAAGTTAGCACCAATTGTTCACCGTACTTCGTGTAAACAATCGAGCACATTGAACAGAATCACGGGCAGTGAAGTATTTTTAAAACTTGAAAATCTGCAGAAAACAGGGTCTTTCAAAGTTCGGGGAGCGTTCAATAAAATCAGTCAATTATCTGATGAAGAATGTGCAAAAGGGATTATTGCTGCTTCGGCAGGAAACCATGCACAGGGCGTGGCTCTTGCGGGTAGAGAAAAAGGACTGCAAGTAACGATCTTTATGCCGGAAACTACACCAGAAGCGAAAGTGTTGGCAACTAGGCAATACGGAGCGGATGTCAGATTGATTGGAAAGAACTTTGAGGAAGCATACGCAGCGTCCAAAAAAGAGCAACTCTTAACCGGAGCTGCATTCGTCCATCCCTTCGATGATTTGGCTATCATTGAAGGTCAAGCGACAGTTGCAATGGAAATGCTACAGCAATGTCCAGACCTAGATACCATCGTTGTTCCAGCTGGGGGCGGAGGATTGCTCGCAGGAACAGCGATTGCGGTTAAATTGATTTACCCGTCCGTCCGAGTCATCGGCGTGCAGGCTCAAAGTGCATCCGCAATCTCCTCAATTTTTCATGGAACAACTAATTCACCCATCCCGTTCTCGCCTACCATGGCAGAAGGGATTAATGTGAAAGATCCTGGCAAATTGACAACAAAAATCATCCAGTCTTATGTGGACGACGTCATCACAGTTAGTGAACAGGAAATTGCTTCATCTATTCTCTTTATGCTGGAGCGTGAAAAAATGCTTGTGGAAGGAGCGGGAGCAGCAGCTGTTGCAGCCGTTCTTTATAATCACTTGCCATTTAACTCCGAGAAAACCGGCATTATCGTTAGTGGCGGTAACTTTGATATCGGCAAGTTGGAAGCATGTAGAAAAATTTCGATGAATTTAGGTAAAGCAAATTCTTTTTAAACAGTTAAACCTTCGCTTATATGCGGAGGTTTTTCATTTGCGGTAACAACGTTTAAACTGTTGTGATTGTGCTCGTCGAAGTTTTCCAAGTCGATCTGTTTATGGTAGTACAATATATGACGTTGGTGAAATTCCATCCCCTTCTCGATAAAACAGGAGAAAGGGATGGAATTTCACTACTATCATTTATTATAAATAGCTATGAAACTAAAAAAAGCCTGA
>NZ_AMGD01000028.1:0-131252 GCF_000297555.1 Paenisporosarcina sp. TG-14 | reverse complement strand
CGCGAAAAGCGTCCACCGTAGCGGAAATAAACGGGTTTCTATGGTTACCCTTCTTAAAGGACCGGGCGTCATTTTGCCCGGTTTTTCTTAGTATTAATCAAGGAAAGAATCAAACGATTGTATAAAACGTTTGGCCTGTTTAGAAAGATAACGCTCTTTTAACCAGATAACAGCTGATTCCGAATATATAGTCGAGTCCTCAATTTCAAGAGTATGTAAATTGGGCATGGGAAATGATACAAGCGATGATTTAGGGATAATCGTAGCACCTACTCCTGCTGAAACTAAAGATAAAAGCATGGAGACATCTGGACATTCACAAATCACTTTAGGCTCAAAGCCATGTCGTCTACATTCCTGTAATACGATTTCAAATTGTCCTACTCCACTAATTCGATGCAGCAATAGCAGGGGAACAGTTTCAAACTCTTTCATGCTAATCTTCGTTTTCGAGAGGATCTCTGGCGTATTACTAGGGAAGACAGCAACAAACGGTTCCTTAGGTAAGTCGATTTTGGAGAATGCATTCATTTCGATGGGAAGCCGAACAATGCCCACTTCCGATTCGCGGGACTTAATTAACTGCTCAATCATAAAAGAATCTCCTTCACGCAAAGAAAAGGTGACTGCTGGATAGAGCTTTCTAAACATACGAAGTCGATCAGGCACATAAGAAAAACAAGTCTTTACAACCCCAATTGATAATTTACCTCTAAGGCCATCACTGGTCTCTTTAACTTCTGTTTTAATTTCGTCCATTTCTAGTAATATTTTTTCTGCCTTTTTATATAGCACTAAACCAGCTTGAGTTAACACCATATTTCGTCCGTTTCTTTCAAAAAGAATCACGCCTAATTCTTCCTCTAATAGTTTTAATTGTTGAGAAAGGGGTGGTTGCGCCATGTGCAACTTTTTTGCGGCTCTAGTAATCTGTCCTTGTTCGGCAATGGTATAAAAATAGCGTAGTTGTTTGATGTCCATAATTGAACGATCCTTTCTATACTTTTTTCGTATACGTTGAATACTTTATAGGTATTTTTAATATAGTTTAACACGTGTTATATTGAATTCGCCAAGTAATCAGATAAATACAAAAATTCTCAAAAAAGGATGTGTAGTTTATGTATGAACAAGCAAAACAAAAAATCAGAGGTTCAATTGCCCCTATCGTAACGCCTTTTAAAAAGGATGGTTCTTTAGATTTAGAGACATTAGCTAGTTTAATTGATTGGAATATTAAAAGTGGAAGTCATGGTATTTCAGTAACAGGAACGACGGGTGAACCAAGTTCATTAACGATCGAAGAACGAGTTCAAGTGATGGAAGCGGCTATGAAAGCGGTAAATGGACGCGTTCCATTCGTCCCAGGTACAGGATCGACAAATCATGAAGAAACATTATACCTGACAAAAAAAGCACAAGAACTAGGTGTAGATGCTGCCATGGTGATTGTCCCTTACTACAACAAACCTTCACAACATGCTCTCTATAAGCATTTTAAAGCGGTTGCAGATTCCGTAGACATTCCTATTATTATTTATAATATCCCTGGAAGAACAGCAACAAACTTAGAAGTTAAAACACTCGCAAAACTAAGCAAAGATTGTCCAAATATTATTGGAGTGAAGGAATCAAATAAAGACTTTGAACATGTTAATCGCGTTTTATTAGAATGCGGAAGAGATTTTTTACTGTTTTCAGGAATTGAACTATTATGTTATCCGATGCTTGCCATTGGTGGAGCGGGATACATAAGTGCTACCGCTAACATTATCCCTAAGCAAGTTGCAGAGTTATATGATGCATGGACAGCTGGAGATTTAAAAAGAGCACAAGAAATCCATTATGAATTAATGCCTCTAAATGATGTGTTGTTTAAAGATACCAATCCATCCCCATTAAAAGCAGCACTTGGCATGATTGGAAGAGCGCAACCGGTCCTTCGTTTACCAATGGATGTGCCAACGCAAGTATTGCAAGATGAAATTCGCGACGTGTTAAAACAATACGTAGATTTATCTGCACAACAATCGGTACAGTAAATATGCGATTTTTAAGAGCGAATTGAGGAGGGCCATAATGAAAAAATCAACAGAGATGTCTAAAGATAGTACCAACATAAAAGTGGATGATGTGAAGCTTTACATTAATGGAGAATTTGTAAATGCTCAGGCTCAAACAACCTTTGAAAACATCAACCCATTTAGCAACGAAGTCAATAACCTAGTTGCTGAGGGTCGCAAAGAGGATATGGATAAGGCTGTAATAGCTGCGAAACAAGCGTTTAAAAGTGGTCCATGGGGCTCCATGAAAATGGAAGAGCGCATGGTCTACATTAACCGTATTGCGGACTTAATTGATGAAGATGTTGAGGAAATTGCTAGCTTAGAATCAATAGATACAGGACTGCCGATTGCTCAAACTAGAAAGATGATTGCCCGCGCAGCAGAAAACTTTCGATTCTATTCCAGAATGGTTCAGTCTAAACTTCACGGAGAGTCGTACCCTGTAGACAATGAATTTATAAATTATACGATTTATAAGCCTCTCGGAGTAGTTGGATTAATAACACCATGGAATGCACCGTTTATGTTGGAAACGTGGAAAGTAGCACCAGCATTAGCGACTGGCAATACCGTTATATTAAAACCTGCAGAGTTATCGCCTCTAACAGCTAATAAATTAGCTGAAGTTATGGATAAAGCAGGCTTACCAAAAGGTGTATTTAATGTAGTCCATGGATATGGAGAAACGGCCGGCGCAGCCCTAGTCGCACATCCGGATGTAGAAGCGATCTCTTTCACTGGTGAAACGACAACAGGAACCATAATCATCAAGAACTCTGCTGATACATTAAAGAAAACATCAATGGAGTTAGGCGGGAAATCCCCATTAATTGTCTTTGATGACGCAGATCTCGAACGGGCACTGGATGCGGCTGTATGGGGAATCTTCTCCTTTAACGGGGAACGTTGTACAGCAAACTCACGTGTGTTCCTTCATAAAAACATTAAAGACCAATTTATTGAGGCTCTTAAAGAGCGCGTAGGAAACATTAAAATTGGAGACCCAATCGATCCAACAACCCAATTTGGACCACTCATTGATAAAGAACATTTCAAAAAAGTATCAGAGTACATTGAGTTAGCAAAACAAGAAGGTTGTGAAGTCATTCAAGGCATTGTTCCTGAGGGCGTGAAAGCTGGAAACTTTGTACCACCTACATTACTTTTAAACGCTACAAACGATATGAGAGTTTGCCAGGAAGAAATATTTGGACCTGTCATGGCGGTTATAGAATTTGAAACCGAAGAACAAGTTATTGCAGCAGCAAATGATGTTAAATATGGACTTGCAGGCTATGTATGGACGAATGATATAAAGAGAGGACATCGAGTAGCACAGGCGGTTGAGGCTGGCATGCTTTGGGTCAATTCTCAAAATGTGCGTGATCTCCGTATCCCGTTTGGCGGAATGAAATCAAGTGGGATTGGAAGAGAAGGTGGGCATTACGCAATCTTTGAATTCTACACAGAACCAAAAGTAATTCATATCGCTATTGGCGATCATCATATTCCACAGTTCGGTAAGAAAAAATAGTCTGAGGAGTGAAATACATGCCCGCAAAAACAGGAGCTCAGTATATTGAACGTTTAAAAAAAGCAAACAACAATATTTATATACATGGTGAGAGAGTGGAAGATGTCACAGAACATCCTGCATTAAAAAACGTCGTCAAATCAATGGCTCGTCTCTATGATTTACAATATGAAAAACCAGATAAAATGCTT
Source organism: Paenisporosarcina sp. TG-14 (assembly GCF_000297555.1). Lineage (NCBI taxonomy): Bacteria > Bacillati > Bacillota > Bacilli > Caryophanales > Caryophanaceae > Paenisporosarcina > Paenisporosarcina sp. TG-14. The sequence goes on along the minus strand of NZ_AMGD01000028.1, from coordinate 127,461 downwards.
TACACGTCTCCTACAACAGGAGACAAAGTAGGAATGACATTTTTGCAACCAAAAACGATTGAGGATTTAATCCAAAGACGCGAAGCTATGCAAGAATGGGCTCGGACTTCTGGCGGGATGATGGGACGCTCACCTGATTACTTGAATGCTGAAGTCATGGCGATGGGAATGAATAATAGTCTTTTTGCAGAGGCAGATCCGATGTTTGCCGAGAACGCTAGAAAGTACTATGAGTATGCACGTGAAAATGATATTAGTTTAACTCATACGCTAATTCACCCTCAAGTAAACCGCGCGAAAGCACAGCATGAACAAAAAGATGCCAATGTAGCCCTACACTTAGTTGAAAAAAATAAAGATGGCATTATTGTAGATGGGATTCGCTTACTTGCAACTCAGGGCGGTATTACGGATGAACTGATGGTGTTCCCTTCAACTGTTAAAAAAGCAGGAGAATTAGATGATCCCTATTCACTAGCATTTGCTATTCCTAATAACACAAAAGGTCTTAAATTTTTAAGTCGTGAATCTTTTGATTATGGTAAAAGCGAATGGGATCACCCTCTTTCTTCACGTTTTGAAGAAGGGGATGCGATTGTTTCTTTTGAAAATGTCTTTGTTCCGTGGGAGCGCGTCTTTGTTTGCGGAAATTCATCCGTATGTAACCGAACATTTAGAGAGACCAATGCGGTTGTTCATATGTCACATCAAGTTATTTCGAAAAATGTAGTGAAAACCGAATTTTTACTTGGTGTTGTTTTAAATATTATGGATGCGATTGGAATTGATCAGTTCCAGCATGTTCAAGATAAAGGAACCGAAATCATGTTAACACTAGAAACAATTAAATCTCATTTGTACCGGGCAGAGCATAATGCCAAACTCGATAGCTCGGGGACGATGACGCCTGATTTTGAAGCCTTAAATGCAGCACGTACATGGTATCCGAGAGTGTACCCTCGTATGATTGAAATCTTACGTGTTCTAGGGGCTTCTGGCCTTATGGGAATCCCAACAGAAGCAGACTTTACTCATGAAGAAATTGGGCCAATTCTAAACAGAGGCTTGCAAGGTAAGAATTTAGATGGCTATGAGCGTACGCAATTATTCCGTTTAGCATGGGATATGACAATGAGTGCATTCGGTAGCCGTCAAATGCATTACGAGTACTACTTCTTCGGAGATCCCGTCCGCATGGGAATGGCGTTTTTTGAAGGCTACGAAAAAGATAAATACAAAGGCTATGTACAAGATTTCTTAGACCAAACAAAAACGAAAAAGCCTCACTTCTCAAGCAATTAAGGAGGACATAAAATGGATTTCAACATTATTCGTACAGGTCGTGCCGTATTAAACGTGGTTGATTTAGACGCATCACGTGATTTTTATGTCAATGGCCTTGGATTTATAGAAACAGAATCAGATACTAATAATCTATATTTAAGAGGATTAGAAGAACATAATCATCACTCCTTACATTTAAAAAAAGCATCTGCTCCAAGTGTAGAAGTCATCAGTTACAAAGTGTATGCAGAACAAGATTTGGATTCATTAGCATCTTTATTTACTGCAAAAGGCTTAAAAACAAAGTGGCTCGAAAAAGGTGAGCAACATGCCGTTGGAAGGGCGCTACGAGTGCAGGATATTTCAGGACTTCCTGTTGAATTTTACGCACATATGGATTCGGTTGAACGTATGCTGCAACGTTATGACTTATATAAAGGCGCAAAAGTTCAACGTATCGACCACTTTAACTGTATGGTGCCAGATGTTGAAAAGGCATATAATTTCTATATAAATGAAATGGGCTTTGCTTGTTCAGAATATACAGCTGCTGAAGGTGAAAAAATTTGGGCCGCGTGGTTGCACAGAAAACCAAGTGTTCATGATGTAGCATTTATGAATGGCATTGGCCCGCGTCTTCATCACGTTGGTTTCTGGTTAAGTGATCAACTAAGTTTAATCCATGCCTGCGATGTTCTTGCTTCAATGGGCTATACAACATCTATTGAACGCGGGCCTGGCCGTCACGGAATTTCGAATGCATTTTTCCTTTACCTCCGTGACCCAGATGGACACCGTATTGAACTTTATAATGGAGACTATTTAACATGTGATCCTGATTTCAAGCCCATTCGCTGGGATATAAATGATCCAAGAAGACAGACATTCTGGGGACATGAAGCACCCGATAGTTGGTTTAATGAAGCATCTGTCGTTCAAGATATTTTAACGAATAAACCAATCGAGCTTGCGGAGCCAACATTAAAACAACATAAACCAACTTTTGTAACCTAATATAGTGAGGGATTCATGTCTATTTGAGTCCTTCGAGTTGTCATGATGGCCGAGTCGGTTTTATGATAGGGATAAGGGGGCGATGAAAATGGACGATCGCATATTTAAAACGGCAATGAGTAAATTTGCAACTGGTGTAACCGTTATTACAACTGAAGTAAATGGGGAAGTACACGGCATGACGGCTAATGCATTCATGTCTATTTCTCTAGACCCTAAATTAATAGTAGTTTCAGTTGCAAACAAAGCAAAAATGAAACAGTTAATTGATGAATCTGGAACATTTAGTGTGAGCCTTTTATCAAATAATCAACAAGAAATGTCAAACTACTTTGCAGGACAAATCAAGGAGAACTTTGATATTTCATTCAAAACTTTTGATGGATTGTCCGTAATTGATGGGGCATTAGCAAATATCACATGTGATGTTCATAACACACATCTAGAAGGTGACCATACCTTATATATAGGTAAAGTCCGTGACATCCTATTGCAAGAAGAAGGAATGCCATTAACCTATTTCTCAGGTCGATATTACAACCTCAGCTAGGCAACCACCAGAGCGCAGCGAAAAGGACTTAAGTAATAGTAGTTTTTGTGGAATAAATTGGGCGAAGCGGAATAAACCGCGTTTGAAGCCGATTAAAACGTAATCGTAGCCGAATAAACAGTATACGTAGCTTAATAAACCTCCCGCGACTCAAATAACGCTAAAAAAGCAGTGCACCAATTACGGTTGCACTGCTTTTTTTTTACTATAAGAAAATATAGTAGCATTTCAGCAAAGCGCAGCGAAAAGGGCTTAAGTAATAGTCGTTTTTATAGAATAAATTGGGATAAGTGGAATAAACCACGTGTGAAGCGGGATAAAACGTAATCGAAGCCGAATAAACAGTGTACGAAGCGGAATAAACTATGAAGTTAATGATAAAGTAGATGTTTTGAACTAATCGTGATTGAAATCACGAGATTCCTAAGTTATCCAACCTAACGGACGGAAATTTATTAGGCTATCCCCGCAGTCCCTGCGGTTAAGATACGAATTGCTTCGTTTCGAAGATTGATTCCTGCGTTAATATCTCTGTCATGATGACTATTACATGTCGGACAATCCCATTCACGCAAAGCGAGATTCTTAACGGCTTTGTGTTGATGGCCACAAGTTGAGCATAGTTGGCTGGACGCATAGTTTTTGGCGACGACAACAACTCTCTTGCCGTACCATTCCGCTTTGTATTCGAGCATCGTTCGGAACGCTGACCAACTGACTTCACTAATGGCTTTTGACAGGTTGCGGTTTTTGAGCATGTTGGACACTTGTAAATCTTCAATCCCGATAATGTCGTGGTTTTTGACAATCACGGTAGATATTTTATGCAAGTAGTCCATTCTACTGTTTGTGATTCGCTCATGAATGCGGGCAACTTTTACTTTCTGCTTCTGATAATTTCTACATTCAAACAACTTCTGTTTTTGATTTATTGCGAGTCGCATTTTTCGTGACAAAATCCGCTGTTCTTTGCCTAGTTTCTTTTCTATCATGTGGAAGTATTTCTGGTTCTTGTAGACTGTCCCATCAGAAAGGATGGCGAAGTCCTTCAACCCAACGTCGACGCCAATAGTAGATCCTGTTTCTGGATATTCTTGAATTTCAACCTCAGCTAGTAATGATACGAAGTATTTTCCACTAGTTTTACGTGAAATCGTAGCACTGATGATTCTGCCGTTGATTTCTTGACTCTTGGCAAACTTCACAAGTCCTAGCTTCGGGAGCTTCACTTGATTCCCGGCAATAGCGATATTCCCGTTCGTCTGCTTTGTGGTGTACGATTGGGCGGGATTCTTCTTTGACTTGAAGCGTGGTGACTTGTTCTGTTTCTTGAAGAAGCGCTTGAATGAATCGTCCAAGTTCTTTAACGCAGATTGAAGCGAGATACTGTCCACTTCTTTGAGCCAGTCGATTTCTTTTTTTAGTTGGGTCAATTGGGATGAACAGGAATTGTAGGTCAATCCTTTGCCTGTTTCTTTGAAGGCTGTATTCCATTTATTCAAAAAGTGGTTAAAGACAAATCGACTGCAACCGATAGTTTTCGCAATCATAATTTCTTGTTCTTGATTTGGGTACATGCAATACTTATACGCTTTGTGTCGAATCATTGTCTTCACCTCACTTTCTGATTTTGGATATAGAGTCGTATTTGTTCTTCTGTTTGTTCGCTGACTGTTGCCACAAAATAGGAAGGATTCCAAAGATGACCGCCCGACAATTGCTTTTTGAGTTGTGGGAATTCTTTGAAGATTAGTCTTGCTGAAACACCCTTCAACGCTTTGATTATGCTCGGAATGGAATGTTGTGGTGTGCAATCGACTAAGAGATGTATGTGGTCCACATCACTCTCAATTTCAGCTAAAGTGAAATCGTTGTCTGTGGCAATTTGTTGTAGAATCTCTTTTAGACGATTGTCTACATCGCCACTCAACAATTTGTGACGATATTTAACGCACCAAACTATGTGATATTGGATGGCATAGACATACCCTCTGCCGTGCTTTACTTCTGACATGCACTATCACCTCTAATTAATATTAACATATGTGAAGTGTTTTTTCTATTTATATCCTTTAAAATAAGGGTTATAGTCATTTTTAATTTCAACATATGTCGCTGAATTGACGTGTCCAAGACACACATTGACCGAAGCCGATTCATCTCACGACTAAAGTCAAGAGTGTTCTCGGCTGAAGGCATAAATGAAAATTAGAGAGGAGAGCACAATGACTACTCATTTTATAAAATTAACTGAACCCACCACAAGCCTTGTAGAGGTGTTTAATCGTTGGGAAAATGACTCAACTTTAATTCCATTGACTCGCCCTAACAGGAACCAATCAGAATTGGAATTTCGAAATAAAATAAATCTTGATGATTTAACAAAACGCCTGGAAAACCATCACATCTACCTAATATATCTCGATGACCAGTTGATAGGTGAAATGAATTATATGATCGATCCGAGCCATCTCTACAAAAAAGAGTATGGGACCGCCTGGATAGGAATCACAATTGGTGAGTCTGAAGGACGGGGAAAAGGTATTGGTTATGTAGCAATTCAATATTTGGAGGAACAGATTAAGAAGCAGGGGCTCAAACGTGTTGAATTAGGTGTATTTGAATTTAACAAACAGGCACAGAAACTCTATGAGAAGTTGGGTTACAAGAAAATTGGTAGTATTGACAGTTTCACATTTTGGCAAGATAAAATGTGGACTGATATTCGAATGGAGAAGTATATATAAAAGGGAAAATTCTTGTTAGAAATATTCTCCATATATACAACTGCATTCGAACAAGAAAAACTGACCTAGATGCGGATGACAGGTTGAAGAAGGGGTTTCGTTGAGAGACGCTGCAATCAAGGGAAACAAAAACTGTAATGGCTTATCTAGAAGTTTCTTCAAACTTGATAGTAACCACTTTTTCTGTTTCGGTAGTATATTCAATTCTTACAAAAACGCCGAATTCCTTGTCACCCTCTTTTAACCAAAGCTTAAACTTTTCGATTGTTGAATCCCCCTTAGACTCGCTTCCTTCATGCAGGTAGTCAATAATTTTGGCATTAGGATATTTTGATTGTGTCTCTTTCACAGCGAGCGCTCCCCACTTAGCGTAGGATGGAATTTCTTGTTGTACATGAGCAATAGTAGGTAAATATGTTGATGCTGAAATAATGGCAATAGAAATTCCAAGTGCAATAAATATTTTTCGCATAATTAATCTCATCTCCTTTACTATAGGATGAGTAATTTGCGTAAAAGCATTCTATATCAAGTACGTTTTTTCTAATGTGTGGGAAACTTTTTATTAAACCAAAAATAAAATAATGAACTACCCTTGTAAAATCTTTGGTTGGTTAAAGTCCATCTGTATGATTTTTCCCATTTAATACTTGAAATAATTTTAGGAGGCATTACGCTTTTGAAAAAAATTTCATTTTCCTTAATTAGTGGAGCAATAATTGGGTTGATTATCTCCTTTTTGCTAATGGATTATAAAGGTATAAGATATGAAGTCTTAGACCAAGCTGGAATTGAATCTAGATGGGTGAGGGAAATGGATTTTGATTTTGTTTTCAATGCATCCCTACTTGTTATTGGATCTTCTATTGTCCTATTTTTTGTTTTCACATTTATTGAGAAAAAGTTTGATATGAAGTAGGTTTACAATAATAATGAATTAAAACATCCTTCCAATTTGGATTGGTGTTTTTTGTGTTGTACCAAAGGTTTTTACTGTTAGAGCGACGCGAAAAGGGCTTAAGCGATAGTCTTTTTTGTGGGATAAATTGGGCGAAGCGGAATAAAACTCGTGTGAAACCGATTAAAACGTGATTGTAGCGGAATAAAATACATGTGAAGCGGAATAAAACGTGGTCGAAGCCGAATAAACAGCATGCGAAGCGGAATAAACCTCTCGCTACTACGAAGAAAATCCAATCTCGATCTTTAAGAAAATATAGTGGCTTAAACAGTCTTTAATTCATCAGAGCGAAGCGAATTAAACCTATCTAAACTAAGAATAAATCAAAAAAATCGGACTGCAATTCACAGTGCAATTCTATTTATATTACTCCAATTTCTGGAATGGGAATCCTGCTTCAAGTATAATTTAAGTTTATGAATATTCTAATAATTAAAGGGATTAACTCTAAAATATGGTAATATTACAGTAGCGTTATATTTAGATTCTTTAAAAATGTACTATATTTTTGATTTATTCAATGATGAAAAACCAATAAGGGGTGATTTTAATGAAAAAATCTTTTTTTTTACTATTATTTTCTCTAATACTGTTAAGTGGATGTGCAGAAGATAACAGATTTGATTTTGCAGGTAAAAACGAAAACTGGAATGTGTTTTATATTGTTAATGTATCTAATGGTGACACTCAAGACGCTAATGGCACTATTAAGTATGTAGGAGAAGGTCAGGCTCCTGAAAAAATTAATTATACTATAAAAACACTTTCAGGAAGTTCAGAAGGTACGGGTATTTTATTAGAAGAAGGGGTAGCCAATGCTGGACGGAGTTCGTGTGAAGGCTGTGCAATTATCCAGAAGGATGAAGAAATAGAAGTAGAAATAACTTGGAACGGACAATCAGAAAAATTGGTCTTAATAAATAAGGCCTTATCCAACTAAATGGAAGGTAATTAATATAGGAATTTCCTTCTTACACCAATTATTGTATGTGAACATTTTCTTGTACCAATTGTATGCCAAAGAATGTAGCGGAATAAAGCTCTCACAACTACGAAAAAATCAATTCGGATCTTTAAGAAAATATAGTGGCTTAAACAGTCTTTAATTCATCAAAGCGCAGCGAAAAGGGCTTAAGCGATAGTCGTTTTTGTGGGATAAATTGGGCGAAGCGGAATAAAACTCGTGTGAAGCCGATTAAAACGTGATCGTAGCGGAATAAAATGCAGATGACGCGGAATAAAACATGGTCGAAGCCGAATAAACAGCATGCGTTGCGGAATAAAGCTCCAACAACTAAGAATGGTAGCACGCTGTATATAAGGTTATGGTCATGAACTAAATAAGTTAAATTGCATAATAGTTAATATGGAAATCATCAAAACAATCATTTCGCTAATAGTTAGGATAGATTGTTTGGGGTTCTGAGAATATTTCCACTCAAAAAATGCCCTTACTCCATAATCTATTCCAATGTAAATGATCATTGCAATTAGAAAGAAGCTTAACGGATATTGCTGATATATTGACAAGGAAGAAATAATAATGATCATAAGCATAGAAGAAATCCTTATAACCCAATCAATTTTCCCATGCAATTTGTTTATGTGGTTATAAGAAAAAAACTCCTTTTTCTCTTTTTCAATATTGAGGATTTTTCTTAAAAAGTGCTTAACTACTGTAGTTACAATAAATGTGATCAATACAAAATATACCAAAAACATAAAATACCCCCTTTAAACGGAACTTCAATCACTAATTATCTTTTGTATCCCTTGTAATTAACAATAATTAAAACAAGAAATACGCAAAAGTCGATTAAAGCCAGTGTCTTAAGTTAAACCCTCTTTCTGATTAAAAGCCTTTAACGTATTTAATTTATGCTGCCTAGCGAAGTTCTCAATCTCGGTTGACGGTGTTTTTCGTCTAAGCATGTCAATGAGGATATCATGTTCCTTAACTGACTGTGGGGCACGTTTTGGATAAAGGAGAAAACCTGTTTTTCGTACGTTTTTTAAGCGATCACGTATTTGCTCCATATTTTTTACGATCATTTGATTTGGGCAATAGGAATAGATAATTGCGTGGAATTCACGATTCAACTCACTAAAGACCTCTAAATCAAAATCTTCAAGTGCCTTCTTCATCCCCATATTTTTAAATTCAAGTTCTTCAAAAGCACTTTCAGTTAAATAAGAGACACTTAATAAGGTTGTATAGCCTTCTAGTACTGCCAGAACCTCTAAAGTTTCCTTATAGACCTCCTCATTCAAGGAAAGGACTACGGCACCGGTATTCGCCTTATATTCAATTAGTTGGTCGGATTCCAGTTGATGAATCGCTTCACGCACTGGTATAGGACTTGAACCAACCTCTTTGGCAATTTGATCTATGATGAGTCGCTGACCAGGGGCGTACGTTCCATCTAAAATTCTCGATCGAATGACTTCATATGCATGTTGACGTTTATTAATCTTTTTTGTATTTTTCATATCTCAAATATATATGATTTTATATATGATTTCAACGAAAATAAATGAGAGCCTACCTTGCAAACTGGTAAGCTCTCATCAAAATTCTATTTAAACCGTTTATGGATATTGTTTTTCTTGAAAGTGCCTGCTTCACTAAATTCAACAAGCTCCAATGAGAGGGCTAATGAGCGTCTGTTAAACACTTCGGAAAAATGAGTAGTAATAACATCAAACATCGCTTGAGACGTTTCTTGTTTCACTTCAACAGAACGTCCAGCACCAATCTTCAAAGTGACATGAACAAAAGCATCATCCTGTGACCCATCGGCAACACAGTAATGTTGAAGTTCAATCGCTCTTGATCGGATTCCTCCTATGGGAAAAGTGGGAGACCTAGCAATGAGAACCTCGTTTAGTGATTTTAATAACTGCGAAATATTTGTTTCCTCTTTTAAGTTATCCGTATATTCAACGATGATATGTGGAATTTTAACTCCTCCTCTGGAATACGTCATCACCAACAATCGTGTTAACTAATCGACCAACACCTTCAATTTCTGTAATGACTTCATCCCCGATTTGCACATCAGCAAGCCCTTTTGGCGTACCTGTTAAAATAATATCGTTTTTGCTCAACGTCATAAATTCACTTAAGTATTCAATTAGGAAAGGGATATCAAAGATCATATCCTTTGTTGAACCTTGTTGAATTAGTTCCCCATTCACGTAAGTACGCAGGGGTAAATTCATCGGATCAACAATATCATGCGCATCAACAAGCCACGGTCCTATGGGTGTACATGTATCGCGGTTTTTTACGCGCAGATTAGGACGATAATAGTTTTCTAAATAATCACGAATGGCATAGTCGTTGGCTACAGTGTAACCAGCAATATAGTCATACGCATCTTGTCGTTTCACATTTCTTGCCGTCTTACCGATGACAACAGCTAATTCACATTCATAATGCATATAGGTTGCATCAACTGGTCGTCTTGACTCCGCACGATGACCAACAAAGGTATTGGGTCCTTTTAAGAATAATAGTGGCTCAGTTGGTGCTTTAAATTCAAGTTCACTTGCATGATCCGCATAGTTAAGGCCTAATGTAAAAACAGTACGAGGTTGCACAGGAGGTAACCACACGACCTCATCTTCTCTGACAATTCGTCCATCTGTTAATTGAACCATGTCATTTTTTTCAACAGCTTCGTGGATAGCACCGGCAAAGGAAACTCTAGCTCGTTTCACTGAACATCACCCCCTGAAAAAATTTCGTTTTCTGGAACGATTACATTTTCTAAAAATCCTACTTGGTCAATTTCAATGCGAATTTTGTCTCCCGCCTTAGCGAGTGGGGGATTTTCTGGAACACCTACTAAGAGAACATCGCCAGCGTATAACGTCATAAATTCTGTTACGTCCGCAATAAGTTCACTGATACCACGAATTAGGTTAGACGTAGTATTTTCTTGGACTAATTCACCATTTATATACACGCGAAGAGAAAGATTATCTGGATTTGTTATAGCAGCTTTCTCAAGTACCCAAGGACCAATTGGACAAAAACCATCCCTAGCACGATGTTTGACTGCCGGTCTGAAGAGACTTTCATGAGGGACTGTCACATCGTTGGCAATAGTGTAGCCAACTACATAATCCAATGCATGTTCTTTTTTCACATTTGTCGCCGTTTGACCAATGACAATACCGAGTGTTGCACCTATTTCTAGTTGTTCAATGGAAGCGGGAAGTGGAATAGCTGTCCCATATCCTATAACTGTGTTTGCTGGTTTTATATAAAGAATAGGTGCTTTAGGTGGTGCCTTGTAAGGGGATTCGTTGACTGAATCTCCGAGTGCAGCAAGTGTTCCCTTATAGTTTAGTAACGTGCCATAAACGGTGCCGGATACAGGAGCGTCCCATTTTAACTGGTCAGGATGAAGAGTAGAGTTGTAAATTTGTACGGTCGAGTTATAAACATCGACTGTGGCTTCTTCTGTAATTAGGCGACCTTGAAGCTTATATTGTGCTTTAAACAAGTGTATCCCTCCTAATATATATATGTTATTAAATATTATATCATATATGATTTTAAGTTCCGCAAAATTCCAATAACATTTAACTGTAATTTTTTTGATTTCTAATTTCACAAAGTATACAGTTAAGTAGAATTGACAAATGCACTAAAAGGGGTATAACTTTTCATGATTAGTAGAGAACAACTTGAAAATAATCAAGTTTGGCTATATGTTATTGTCCTAATAATAGCCGCAGCAACTGGATTACTGTTTCCTGATTTGGGAGGTCAATTAGATGTAACCATTTCTGTTGTCATTGCAGTTTTAATGTTTAGTATGTTTGCGCAAATTCCATTTACATCTTTAAAAAAGTCGTTTGCTAATCGTCGTTTTATCGGGGCTTTATTAACGGTTAACTATATAGCAGTACCTATTGTGGTGTGGCTTTTATCAAAATTATTACCTGATTATTCTCCATTATTGCTTGGAGTCTATTTAGTGTTACTGACTCCTTGTATTGATTATGTAATTGTTTTTACAGCTCTAGGCCGTGGAAATGAAAAGATAATTCTTGTTTCAACACCGATTCTATTCATTACACAAATGTTCTTATTACCTCTTTATTTATGGCTGTTTATGGGAATTGAAGCAGCAAAAATAGTAGACCCAGGTCCATTCTTTGAAGCGTTTTTAGGACTTATTGTTATCCCGTTACTAGTGGCGATGGTCGTACAGTTGTACGAAAAGAAATCCTCTAATGGGAAAAAAATAATGAATTTAACGTCATGGCTACCTGTTCCTTTCATGGCTCTTACACTTTTTGTTGTCGTTTCATCTCAAATTAGTAAATTATCAAGCTACATGGACCTGATTATTACAGTTATTCCTATCTATATTGCCTTTATGGTGATCATGCCTATTATTTCTATGTTTATTGCCAAGTGGTTTAAGCTTGATGTCGGTTCAGGTCGGGCATTAATTTTTAGTGGCTCAACACGTAACTCGCTCGTAGTTCTGCCTCTAGCGTTAGCCTTGCCGGATAACTTGAGCACATTAGTAGCGGCCGTTATCGTAACGCAGACCATCGTTGAACTCGCAGGGGAATTGATTTACATTCGGCTAGTACCCAAACTTCTATTACGCCAAAAATAATTGATTCTTAAAATGCATAAATGTTTGAAAAGGCTCCACAATTAATTTGTTGTTAAATGAAAAAATGCCATCTGCATATTTTGCAGATGGCACTTTTTTACAAGCTCTTTTCAAACCTTGTTAATCTTTCAAGTTTTTCTTAATGTAAGTGACAACTTTGCGTAGTTCTTTGGCATTTGGTCGACCAAATGGGCTGGTCTGTTTTTGTTGATATAGAATATTGCCTTTTTCATCGAGTAAGAAATAAGCAGCTTCACCATGTGTTCCATGATCTTCATAAGGGGCATCTTCACCATGGTGGAAAACCCCATATTGATTTAACAAATCTATAGGCGCATCAGAAAGGATTGGAAAAGATAAATTGAGCTCCTCTTTAAACGACTTAGAATCTTGCTGAGTATCAGTTGAAATGGCTGTGAAATGAACATTTTTTCCGTCAAAATAAGATTTACTTTCTTCAATCTCCGACAAATCAACCTTACAAACTGAACACCAAGTACCACGGAAAAATAAGATGAATCTCCAGCCTTTACGATCTATCAAATCTTGTTCAAGTGAATAACTTCCACCGTTTGCTTCTGGTAGATTAAATAATGGTGCTTGAGTTCCTAATTTTAATGAATTCATAAAAATCTCCTCTTATACGTATATTTAGTGAGTATTATTGTTTTTCTTGACGATAAGCTTAAGAAAAAAATGGTTGAAGAAATGTAGTTACTTCTTCAGGTGTTTTAGCATTGGCACTGTGAAGATGTCCAAGCTTTTGATTGTTTTGATAAACAAGGAGACTAGGAATTCCCATCACATCATTTTTGTTTGAAATCTCTTCAAATTGATCTTTATCAATTGAATAAGATGGAATCTCATTAAAACCTTCCATTACTTCTCCCATAAATACATCCATACGTTTGCAGTCAGGACACCAGTCTGCATAAAACTTTACTACTACAGGTTTGTCATGCCCTATTATTTTTTCAAACTGTTCGACTGATGAAATTTTTTCAAACATAATTAACCCTCCTTTGCCGTAATACTAAAAACATAACAAACTAAAATAAAAATAGATGTAAGATGGATTACTTTTACTAACAGATTGATTCTATATAGTTATACTTGTTCAATTTGATTGTTTGTTCATATTATCATTCTTAAGACTACTCTAAATTTATTATTTCGTTGTAGGTATAATAGTCTTGCTGAATTTTTAAAAGTGGAAAACCTTGTCTTTTTATATTTATTGGTACATGCTTTAACAACTGCCGATGCTCGAAAATATTAACCGTTTCAAAAGGAATGCCGGACTCTTTTAATTTACTTTTTACTTGATCACATCTTGTGCATCCTGGAACAATAAATAATAACTGTTTAGAAGAATGCTCATTCAAGAGAGAAGAGGGACTGATAACCATGGATAAACTGACACTCCTTTCGCATATTAATCTTTTTGAAGAGTTGCCAATGAAGGATATAAAATTGATTGATAAAAGCAGTACAATGACGCCAGTGAAAAAAGGTACACAAATTCTAATTCCTGAGCAGCCTCTAGATGTGCTATTTTTCCTTAAAAAAGGGCAAGTTCGTCTATATCGTATGAATTCACAAGGCAAGCAATTTACTACGGATATATTAGTAGACGGCAATGTTTTTGGTGAAACTGAATCTTTTATGTTAACAGATCAGCAAACCTATGCAGAGGCGATGACCGACTGTTATTTATGCACAATGGATAAAGGGAAATTTGAAGATTTTATTAGAACAACGCCTGACGTTTCGATTAAACTGATTCAAATTCTATCAAATCGATTGAAGGATACGTATGACCTTAGTGAAAAAATCGCACTCGGAGATATCCGGTATCGCACACTTTTTCTGTTATTAAAAATGAGTGAAAAAAGCGGGCAACGAGAAAAAGAATGGCAAACCATCAAAATGAAATTCACCCATGAAGATATTGCCACAATGGTGGGATCCTCTCGCGAGTCGATTTCTCTTCTAATGAGCAAGTTGAAAAAAGAAGGATTACTAAAGAAAACGATCCTCGGGTATTCAATTAAAGTAGATGAAATAAAAAAAATCATTGCTGATTAATTACAGCATTGTGAAAAAGTGATTAACAAAAATTAAAAAACCTTTGCAAGTTTATTGAGGAAAGAACCCCCCATAGACTTGCAAAGGTTGGTACTCAGGCTTTAGTAGGTTTATGGACGAGACGACTAAATACGGCAGCCATAATGAGTGAGAATCCTAAGTGGGTAACTAAACTCATTAGCTGAGCCCCTGCAAACATTTCTCCTAGCATTGATCCCATGCCCATCATCATTGGCATGATAAGTAGGGGACCCATTACCCAAATTATGACACCATGAAGAGCACCAACTACATAATAACGCTTAGATAGAAGAGTCATTGCTCCAAATCCAAGTCCAAAAATCCAGCTAATCATCATATGCATGGACCAACCAATTACCATACTTTCACTGCCTGCCATCGAGGAAATTGTCAGTATCATGCCCCTCATCTGCATAAATAATCCTAATACCACCCCAGCTACTGAACTGGCGATTAATGAAGCTTTTACAACCTTAGAATAACTTGACATCAATTCTTGTTTAACAACTACCATTGCTATCACTCCTTTTTTTTATAGTTTAAAACAATTTGCCATTATATAAAGTTAGCTATCTAACAATTCTGAAAGCATATAAAAAAGAAGCCAATCATTAGATTGGCTTCTTTTAGTTTGTATTAATTCTCACATCACATTACTTTGTCTAGAGTCTATTACTTGTGAATTAAGTTAAGTAGCACCTAAACGCACGAAAACCAATGAGTTGAGGATGTTGATCAATAAAATTATTATGCTCATCCCATAAATCATAAAAATCAAAATTTATGTTTTCGGACTGATTAATATCGTTAATTTCAGATGGAATCAGATCTACTGGGGCATTAATTACTTCAATTTTAGTAAATCCAGCTTGTTGAAGCTTCAATATCCAATCTTTTTCATTTAAAATTTCATTGATCCCGTAAAGTCTAAGAACTTTTCTTTGTAATTCGTCGGACAATTGTTCTGCAGTCATTTCAATCATGATCAAACTTCCGTCACTTTTTAATACTCTTGCTAGTTCAGCTATCGTTTTAGAAATATCAGTAAAAGCGATAATAGATTCAGCAATAATAAAATCGAAGGAATTATCCGCTAGATTCAAATCTTGTGCATCTCCTTCAATTATTTTGACTCGGGATTCCATATTTTTAAATCGCTCTCTAGCTTTTTCTAACATAATTGGGTGATTATCTATCCCAGTAACTTGACACTCAAACCTTTGAGCTAAGAAAGCTGCTGTCTGACCAGTTCCACAACCAATATCTAACACAGATTCAAATGGTTGAATGATTTCATCTTCCATGATGGATTGAGTAAGAGCAAAACCACCAGGATGTGCTCCTCCTATTCCAAAATAAGCCAAAAAATCTAAATATTTATTTAACATTCTCATTCTCCTATTGTTAGTGTTTTTCCTCTGAAAACTATAATATGCTAGCAATTCAGATGTGTAACAGCAAAGTGTATTTTATAAGTTATGTCAGTTGGCTCAGTTGTAGTAATATGAGTACTTTGTTTGAATAAAAATAGATAACAATTATCTTTTTATGTATATGGAAGGTTTATAGCCCTATCATTATCTAATAATGTTCATATTCTAGTATGAGTAACAGGAAAGGGGGGAATAAGATGTCTGGATATGGTGGTGGATCAGCCTTTGCATTGATTGTTGTATTGTTTATCCTGCTAATCATTGTCGGAGCTACTTTTGTTAGCCCTGGTCGTGGCGGTGTAGGTTATTAGACAGTAAAAAATGGTAGGACCCTGTAATGGTCCTACCATTTTTTACTAATTAATTGCTATTAGCAAAATCAGAATGTGAAAATATATCAAATAACTATTTAACTGGAGTTTGAAATATCTATCATTTACTTTATAAATAGTGAAATGAGTATATTAATTTCAATTATATTAACAGAAAACAAGGATGGTAATAGCTGTGAAAGTTGCTCATTTCTTTTGATTACTCAAGTAATTACATATGCTTTTTTATCGGCTTCCGAATACATAATTCTAGAAAAACGGGTGCATCATTTTCAGACACAAGACGATTCCTCGCATTTTTTATAAGCTAAACGAATATGTTTAGCTATATTGAATTAATGCTATAGGAAGGAAGAAATTTGTGAGCAATACCCCGTCAGACGAAATTAAGCGTATTGTAAGTATCTTGAAGAAAGATCAATCTGAAGTAGGAACTTGGAATTATCCTTTTGAAACAGGTATTACAACCGATGCCTATATGATTATTTTATTGCGTTCATTAACTATTGATGATGAAGAAGAATTAATAAAGGAGCTAGTTGATCGAATTTTAAGCAAACAAGAAGACAGTGGAGCTTGGAAATTGTTTTATGATGAAGATGGTAATGTTTCTGCCACGATCGAAGCATATTACGCCCTTCTATATTCCGGCTATTGTTCTGACAAGGAAGTGCGAATGCAAGCTGCAAGACAGTTTATTTTATCAAATGGCGGAATAGACAAAAGTAGTTCGCTAACAAAAATTATGCTAGCAGTAACTGGACAAATTCCGTGGTCAAAAATGTTCACTATGCCCATAGAATTTGTTTTACTACCATTGTCATTTCCGTTAAACTTTTTTGACTTCTCTGTCTTTGGAAGGGCGAATCTCGCACCACTCATGATTCTCACTGATAAGAAATACACAATAAAAACAAATAAAAGTCCAAATATTTCAGATTTATATATGTCAAAACACACACAGTGGGACGAAGAATATGTAACAAGGATTCTTTTAAAAGAATGGAGCCCTTTTCTTTCATCGATTCAAAGAAAAGTGGAGGACCTAATAGGTTTACCAAAGCAAATTCAGGAACTTGCTGTAGATAAGACAAAACAGTATATGCTGGAACGAATTGAACCGGATGGAACCTTATACAGTTATTTTAGTTCGACATTTTTGCTAATTTTCTCTTTGCTTTCCCTTGGATATAAGAAAGACGATCCCGCGGTCATTCATGCGATAAACGGATTAAAATCAATGAAATGTCAAGTTGACGGCAAGACGCATATGCAATTCACTACACCAACGATATGGAATACAGCTTTAATTAGTTATGCCATGCAAGAAGCGGGCGTCTCAGAATTAGATCCTGTAATTAAAAAAGCAAATCGATTTTTATTAACACGACAGCATTATAAATTTGGGGACTGGGTCATACATAGTCCACAGAGTCTTCCAGGGGGATGGGGGTTCTCAAATATCAATACAATGAACCCAGATATTGATGATACTACTGCATCCTTAAGGGCTATCTGTAAAACAGTCAATATAAATACCAACGTTCATACGTCTTGGGACAGAGGAATCAAGTGGGTATTTTCAATGCAAAATGATGATGGAGGATGGCCATCATTCGAAAAAGGTGTAAATAAGAGCATTCTGTCTATGATTCCAATTGAAGATGCTGAATATTTACTTGCAGATCCATCGAGTGCAGATTTAACAGGAAGAACATTGGAGTTTTTCGGGAACTTTACTAACTTAAAGAAGAGCCATGACTCTATAAAGTTAGGTGTAAATTGGTTATTGGATCATCAAGAACCGAATGGATCGTGGTATGGCAGATGGGGTATATGTTACATTTATGGCTCCTGGGCTGCGATAACAGGACTTGTTGCAGCAGGATTATCACAGGACCATCCTTCCATTCTAAAATCACTCAAATGGCTACGTGATATCCAAAATCCAGATGGAGGTTGGGGAGAGTCTTGCAAAAGCGATAAAATGAAAACCTACGTTCCATTAGGGTCCAGTACATTAACTCATACCGCCTGGGCATTGGATGCGTTGATTGCAGCAGAAGAAAAAGTTACTCCGGAAATAGTAAGAGGTATCAATTATATTTTAGAAAATAATGATAAAGTTGATTGGACAACAGCTTATCCAAAAGGCCAGGGAATGGCTGGTAGTTTCTATATTCATTATCATAGCTATCGATATATTTTTCCTCTCCTTGCACTTGCGCATTATCAAAAAAAATTCACAAATGATATCCATACGTAAAAATCCATAAATCAAATTGAATATTACCTTATCATATTGAATATTTGAGGGACAATCTCAGAAAGAGCCTTAGTTGGCTCTTTTACATTCCAAATTAAATTTAATTTTTACGTAGACTATCAATACCCAAGTTTTTAATGGACTTCGCTATAACCTCATAACCCCTATCATTTGGATGGACTCTATCAAAAGATAAGTATTCCTGTTCATGAGAAAAGAAAGCGTTATAAATATCAGCCACCCTTACACGTGAATATTTTTCGGACTTTTTGATATGAAGATTAAATTTCGACACCCATTTAGTAGCTAACGGAAAATCCGGGAAGGGGTTGTAAAGGTTCGGGATTCTGATTATAAAATGATGGTCACAATCTTTTTTTATGTCATTTATTTTTCTCAACATATTTGAATAATTGGTTTGACAAGCAGCTAGTGCTTCCAAAAATACATTTTCATCGCCTTCATATTGGAATTTTCTAGTGGCGTTTATTAAGTCATTCCCTCCGGCAGTAATAGTGAGTATTTCTGACTCTTTAATATTTTTCTGAATATAATCATTTTCAAGTTCTTTTAATACATCTCCTGTCTCAAATCCTGGGCGAGCGAATACAAGTAAAGAAATTTGTTGTTCAAGCTCACCTTCAATATATCTTTTATATCTTTGAACAAACCCCGGTGCAAATAACGAAGAACCTATTCCTACGGACAATGAATCCCCTAAAGCGACATATGAAAACGTCATTAGATTTCCCACTCCTTTAGATTAATAGTCACCTTATATTTATTCATAAAGTTTTCTTGATGTGCCAGTATGTAATAAACTTTTCATATTGCAACACAATAGAGTCAAAAAAAGACGATGAACTCTAAGTTAAGAGAAAATCGTCTTTAAAAATAGAATTGTGTGCGGACATTGATATTACAATGGAATAAAGAATGCTTAAACGACTTTGATTGTCTTGCTTGTTTTATTCGGGTTTCTTTTTATAATGGAGACAATTAATAGAAGCATTCCTAAACGAATTTCTATATCAGCGATATTGAAAATTGCTGGCCACCATCGAAATGAGATGAAGTCGATGACATAACCCAATAAAATTCGGTCATAAAGATTCCCTAAACCCCCAGCAATTATTAGCGAGAAGCTTAGTTTTTCGATAAATGAAGTTGGTTTATACGTCCACTTCAAGTAGATTACTAACCCAATAACTAGCACCTGCAAAATAATAATGAATGTAGTATGTCCAGCTCCAAGACCAAAACTCATTCCTGAATTATGAATTAATTTCCATTGTAACCATTCAGGTATTACTATAATTGTTTCATTAATAGATAATTTATGCTCGAACAAACGTTTTGTACTAACATCAATCAAAAAGAAAAAAAGAGTGAAAAGCGTAAAAATAGGCTTCATTTTATCCAGTGTCCCATCCTGTGATTTCAAACTATAAGCGTCTCGTAAGTCAAAAAATCCAACTGATCTTCATGACCCATCCAAGAACGAGTCTCGATTCAAATTGAATTTTCCATATAGGATATAAAGAAGTAAAAGTAATCAATCTTACAATTCGATAAATAAAAAGAAGTCGATCGTAGTCGACTTCTTTTTAAAGAGATTAGATAGTGTAAGATTTGTACTGATAATACAATCTAGTTCCCATCTTTATATTATGCTTTTACCCAAGTGGCTTCAATTGGAATTCCAGCAGCTTTAAACATTGTGAATACTGGGCATCTAGCATCTACTATTTCTTTTAGTTCATCAACGCGTTGTTGAGTTTCGTCTGTTTTTACTTTTGCGTAAACAGAGACGTGATTAAAAAAAGGTTGTACGTCTGCTTGACCCATTAGACCTCTTGGATCTAATTCACCTTTCATATCAAATTCAATTCCTTGAAGATTGAACTTTATTTCTTTTGCGACCAGATTTGCAATCACATTTTCACAACCAGCAAGTGAAGCAAGAAGATTGGATATAGGATCAGGTCCTAGATCCGTTCCGCCCATATTTGCTGGCTCGTCAATCGTAAGTGCATGTTTATTTATATTAAGTTCTGATTTCATCTTGTTTGATGTTCCTGTTACTTGAAACTTCATCATATTAGTCAATGTTATTTCCTCCTTTAATTGAGTACAAGATAACCATAACCGATTCTTTCGAATAAGAACGTTAGCTAGCTTACATAAGATGAACCACAATGCTTTTAACAAATATCGTGTAGTAGAAGGATTAGATTACAATTAGAAACTAAAAATAAAAATAGACATCTCATTTTGAGATGTCTATTTTTATGTAGCTATTTTCTTTGATAAAAATTCTCCGTTATTAATCTCGCTAATAGAGTCATCATGAGTAAAAATTTTAACAAACTTAGATGAAAGGATTGGATCAAACTGTGTATTCTCATTTTGAATGAGCTGATCTAGAGCTTCATAATGGGACATTCTACTTCTGTATAGTGAAAATAGTCCATAAAAATCTCAAAGTTAGTATTAAAATTAAGCACTTTTCTTGGAATTTAAAAGAAATATTATGATTTATTGCTATGCCAATTTAAAGTTGCAAAATACGCTTGAAAGTAGATTAAGCTTTTGCAACTCACAAGAGCACCTCTTATATAAATAAGCATCTTATTTAATTTCATAGTGAAGGATTATTTGATTATTAACCGTTTAATCCTGTCTCTGATTGTCTACTCTATACAATATATGAATTTGAAAATGTATATATTTTCTTATCAAGGGTTACCATCTAAAGTGATGTCTGTGGACGAAAATAATCGTTTATTAGATTAAATTCAACGTTTTAAGTTTTAGATAATTGGAGCGGGAAGTAGAGTACTGCATATGTGCCACAAAGGAGAATTTTATGACTACCAAACCTAAAAAATCAAAGAGTGATGCAAAATTTGCTAATCGTTCCGCATTGTCAGGCCGCAATCTTTTAGGAGGGTTTTTGTTCGGTCTTGGCTTTGTCGCTTTTATAGATGAAACAGTGTTTCACCAACTGCTTCATTGGCATCATTTTTATGACAAGTCCACGAGGGATATAGGGTTGGTTTCTGATGGTTTATTCCATGCGTTCAGTTGGTTTGCCACTATTGGATCTGCATTTTTGTTAGCGGATCTTCATCGACGGAATGCTTTTTGGCTTAAAAGATGGGTGGGGGGCGTGTTTCTGGGGGGAGGTACATTTCAATTATATGACGGAACGATCCAGCACAAGCTTATGGAGTTACATCAAATTCGATATAATGTGAATATCATGCCCTATGACGTGATATGGAACCTATCAGCCTTTGCGATGATTGTAGTTGCTTACTTCCTTCTTGTGAATAACTCATCCTATCAAATAGGCACGAAAGGCTCCGATACAAATGAATAATCACAGTCATGACACCGCTGGAGTAATTTCACAATTTATCTTTGCTCTACCTCTTGTTATGGCATTAGGTTTTTATGTATTTGCTGTTATATTAACTGGACGCCGCTACAAAAAACAGTGGCCAATATATCGCATCGCTTTTTGGATTCTCGGTATACTTTGTGCTACCGCTGCAGTCATCGGACCCTTGGCAGAACGTGCGTACGATAATTTCACCGCGCATATGGTCAGTCATTTACTCCTTGGAATGCTTGCGCCACTTTTTTTGGTTTTTGCAGCCCCCATGACGCTTATACTGCGAACGCTTCATGTAACTCACGCAAGACGTCTTTATCGTATACTAAAAAGTTGGCCAATACGTATACTTAGTCACCCCGTCTTCGCATTAACCATTAATGTTGGAGGGCTGTGGTTATTATATACGACAAACTTATTCATGATGATGCAGCAAAACATATTTCTACATATACTAATCCATGCCCATGTATTCATCGCGGGTTACCTTTTCACTATGTCAATCATCTATATTGATCCGATACCACATCGAACGAGCTTTTACTTCCGTGCAATCGTACTACTAGTTGCTTTAACCACACACGGGATCTTGTCTAAGTACATTTATGCGCATCCGCCAAATGGGGTTTCAACTGTACAGGCTGAGACAGGTGGAATGATCATGTACTACGGAGGAGACGCCATTGAAGCTGTGCTCATTTTTATCCTGTTTTATCAATGGTTCAAAGCTACCCGACCTCGAGTGTCAGGTGCTCCTTCAAAACAACCGATTACTTTATAGTGAAAACAAAACAACCCCTCCAGCGGTGGAGAGGTTGTTTTTAATTAGGAGATAATTGGTTAGTTGCCCCAGTCAGAGCAGAAGTTGCCCCAGTCAGCACCAAAGTTGTCCCAGTCAAAGCAAAAGTTGCCTCAATCAGCACTAAAGTGGCCCCAGTCAAACAAAAAAGCTGCTGCAATCAAAGAAAAAGTTTTCAATTCAAATGAAAAACCGCTCAATCAAGTGAAAAGTAGTACTAACTATCGAAGAAATGATGTTTTTCTTACTATGGTTTCAAAATGAACTTAATGCTTTCATCTTCATGGTCATGAAATGTTTGATACGCTTTACTTGCTTGGTCCAACGGTACTGTATGCGTAATAATTTCAGTGGGATCTAATTCGCCTTTTGTGATTTTATCAAATAATAAGGGCATGTAGTTAATAACTGGTGCTTGGCCCATTTTCAACGTCACATTGCGCTCAAAAATATACCCTAGTGGGAACATATTGTACATCGAACCATATACACCGGTCAGTTGGATGGTCCCAAATTTACGAACTGAATTTAACCCGATGTCAATCGCATTTAATGTCCCGCCTTGGAGTTTCAGTTTTTGTCCAACTTTCTCCAGTGCATTTAATTTGCCGTCCATGCCAACACAGTCGATGACCACGTCCACACCACCGTTAGTTAATTCTTTTATATGAGCACCCATATCATCGTATTCATCAAAGTTAAATGCTTCAACTTTATTCATTTTAATCGCATGCTTTAGTCTATAAGGAAGATGATCAACTACGATAACTCGTTTTGCACCTTTCATCCAAGCGAACTTTTGAACTAATAATCCAACTGGACCTGATCCTAATACCGCTACCGTGTCTCCCGGCTTCAAACCAGAGTTTTCTACACTCCAGTAAGCAGTCGGAAGGATATCGGATAGGAAAAGAAGAGATTCATCTTCCAATTCACACGAGGGAGGAATGACAAAGGGCATAAAGTTTCCATAAGGTACCCGCAAATATTCTGCTTGGCCCCCTGCATAATCTCCATATCTTTCTGTTAATCCGAAATAACCACCGGAATCAACTTCTGGATTATCATTTGAGTTATCACATTGGCTTTCCATTGCATTTTTACAATAGAAACAAGAACCACATGAGACGTTAAATGGAAGAACGACACGGTCTCCTTTTTTCACTTTCGTAACTTCGGGACCAACTTCCTCTACAATACCCATTGGCTCGTGACCAATGACATAATCTTTTTTTGTGGGCATGGATCCTCTATAAATATGGAGGTCAGTTCCACAAATCGCAGTTGAGGTGATACGGACTATTATATCGTCCCGTTTTTCGAGTTTTGCATCTGGAACTTCTTTTACTTTTACATCTTTTGCACCTTGGAATGTTACTGCTTTCATAGTAGTTCACCTCATAATTTTTCAGTATGTGATTGATTAATTTGGATGAATTTCTTCGTTTGCAGATGGATCTTTTGTAACTTTTCTTGCAGGATCATTTATTACTTGTTTATTTAACTCTCCAATGATGTGAACATCGGTAAACATCATATCCTCATGCATGTCGAATATGCTCATTTTATCTGTTTGTACGTTATCTGGATTATCGCCAAAAGGTCCAGGTGCCAACTGTCGATCTTCTGAAGTGAATACCTTTTTCTTCATCTATCCTCATCCTTTCAATTTTTAGATTCTCGTCTCCATATTATGTGTTTTTAACTTTTCGCTATGCTTTAATTCAATAATTAACATAAAAAAGTATGAAAAAATATATGTTGTTCATAATAATTTGTAAAGAAAATAACGTAAATTATGCGCGTTTGAGCTTAGCCATTCATTTATTTTTAAACTTATAAAAGAAAGAGGTAATAGTATGAATGGAAGTACATCAACCGAAAGATATATTCCAATGACTACAGTAAAAAGTGGACAAGGAAAAGAAGTCGCTCCTGACATTTATAGTTTCACCATTCAATTTGTTAATGTTTGCTTTGTTGGAACTCCTGGACAAGAAGAGGGTTGGGTACTTATTGACGCCGGGACGCCAAAATCTGCACCAAAGATAATCGAAGAGGCAAAAGAACGATTTGGAGAACATGCAAAACCTAGAGCAATTGTTCTAACACACGCCCACTTTGATCACATAGGAGCGATTATGGAGTTAATTGAAGAATGGGACGTACCTATTTATGCGCATACATTAGAATTACCGTATTTGACTGGTGAAAAAAATTATCCGATTCCAGATAGTTCGGTGGATGCGGGGCTGATTGCTAAATTATCACCAATGTTTCCAACAGAAGCGATTGATTTAGGTAGTCGTATTCAAGCTCTTCCGGATGATGGTTCAATACCCTTTATGAAGGGGTGGCGCTGGATTCATACGCCTGGTCATACAGAAGGACATATCTCTTTATTCAGAGATATTGATCGAGCTTTAATTGTAGGAGATGCATTTGTTACAGTAAAACAGGAATCATTATACAGCGTGTTAACACAACAATTAGACATTCATGGACCTCCGAAATACTTAACGCCAGATTGGGTTTCTTCTTGGGAGTCAGTCAAGTTATTAGAGAAACTAAAACCATTACTAGCGATTACTGGGCATGGACATCCTGTTTCTGGTGAATGGTTAGCCAATAATTTAGCAATTCTTGCTAGGGACTTTGATAAAATGGCTATACCAAAACACGGAAAATACCTAAATAATTAAAATAGGAATTGAGAAGTTTAAAAACCTTCTCAATTCCTATTTTATGTCAGGTGTATAGAACCTAAATCTTTTGCAATTCCCCGCTAAACTCCTGTACCATTATAGTAAGAGGAGGCGACAGCTAGATGACGAAAGAAACCCAGCATACGATACTCGTTTACATGGAAGTCCAACGAAAAATTGATTTCTATTATAAGCTCCAAAAAATCACAACTTACCACGAACTGACTGTTACGCCTACAGCGGTGATCTCAGCAAAAGCTGAGTACGCACTCAATACAGTACTCGATGTTTCCTACAAACCCTTCTCATCTCAAGCGGGAATTTTATACCTTCATACAAATCAAGGTGTCTTCGCATTTTACATTCAAAGCAGCCCACAAAAATTTATCGATACATTTCGATCGTTCAAAATAGGGTAACTGTGAATGCAATCCTTCATAATTATATGGGGGATGAAGCACAAAAAAACACTCGCATACAAATCGAGTGTTTACCGTTCATTAAATGTAATTTCTTTCGTGAATTCTTTTAAATGATTTTGTGTGTCTTCGTAGTGCATTAAATAATTTGGTAAATAGCTATCATTTAACTGATAGAAGGGAATGACTTCGAAATTGCTCCAATTATCGTAATATCCATAAGTCGGCACGAAACTAGGATTTGCTAATGCGATAGTGGACTTACCTTCATAGGCAGTTTTGGTGATTTCTATTCCTCCGATGCCACCTATTAATTTCTCTAAACCTACTTGACCAGATAAAAAATTCCCTAAACTATACATGACAAATGTTCTCGAGCCGTCACTTCGTTCAATCCATTCGACGGGTTGCAGGACATGCGGATGATGCCCAATAATGATATCGACGCCCATGTCTGATAGTTCAGTAGCTAAATCAATTTGCGTTTGATTTGGTTTTTTTTCATACTCATTTCCCCAATGCATGGAGACAACCACAACATCTGAAATTAGCTTTGCTTTTTCAACATCCTGTTTTATTAAAGGTAAGTCAATTAGGTTAATTAAATATGGTTTTCCTTCAGGGACAGGTATACCGTTGGTTCCATAACTATAAGACATGAATGAAAAAGTAATATCGTTTTTCTTGATAGTCCGAATATCCTCACGATCTTCCTTTGATTTGAAAGCTCCTGTATAAAGCATCCCAATCCTGTCCCAATGATTAATGCCATTTACTATGGCTTTTTCACCACGATCTAAGGTGTGGTTATTAGCTATCGTTACAATATCAATCCCAGAATCTTTTAAAGCATCGCCAATTTCATAAGGGCTATTAAAAGTAGGATAACTGGAAAGGCCTAACTCTACTCCGCCAATCATGGTTTCTTGATTGGCAACGGCAATATCAGCTCCTTCTAGGAACGGTTTAACTTTCGTAAACATAGAAGAGAAATCATAAGATCCTTGAGGAGTTGATGCGTCTAAATATACAGCTTCATGGAGAAGAATATCTCCTATAGCAACCAGATGTGCACGTGTAACAATTGGTTTTTCTAGTTCAATCAGTGAAGGTTCAATCTTTTCCGGTACATTGATGGCAGGCACGGTTTCGATTGGTAAATCACTAGTAGGTAAATTTGAACAACCAACAAGTGTTAAACACAATATAAATAATACCAACAGCTTTTTCATTCGATTCCTCCAAAATATCTTTTCCACTACGTGAGTAATGATAAAACCAACTAATAACTCTTATTTATAAATGTTCAAAAAACGCAGAAATTGTATGTAAGATTTAAAACCCCAACTTAGAACATTTTAAGACGCGATCATTTTGATAAAATATGCAGGTGATAAAACAATCATGTATGTGTTTACATAGGAAAGCAATATTTTTTCATCTATACTAAAACCCGATTTTTAAAATAATTAACCATAAATAGGAAAATAATAAGAGTTATAGGTAAAGTTAATTGTGAATAAAAAATGTTTTTTTATAAAAAACTGATTCTTGTTCATTAATCAATCAATTATCTTATAAACGTTGATTTTACTAAGTATTTTATATAATTGTATAAAACAACGAAACTAAATGACAGCGTTTTCATACATTTAAATTTATAAAAATCCAAGAATAAATTTGTTCTGAATTTTATGTCAAAACGAATTTCATGGTATACTTTTCAAAATTGGAAGTGTACATGCAATGAAGTGTGTGAAGAACCCCTTCATGAAAAGAGTGAACATCTTTCAGCAATATTATTAGAGAGGGGACGTTGTCATGACAAAGAATGGGTATCCTGTATCTCAAGGTTTATACGATCCACAGCAAGAGCACGAAGCATGTGGTATCGGAATGATTGCAAATATAAATGGTAAACAGACACATAGTATCGTACAAAACGCAGTCAACATCCTTTGTAATTTGGAACATAGAGGTGGCCAATCCTCTGATACAAGCACAGGAGATGGAGCTGGCATATTAACGCAGATTCCGCATCGTTTTTTCCAAAAGCAATGTGAAAAAGAAAACATCATATTACCGCGAGAAGGCAAATATGGTATTGGAATGGTGTTCTTACCTAAAGATCACGAAATGCGAATGAAAAGCAAAGAATTTTTTGAGCGAATTATTGAAGAAGAAGGACAAACGTTTTTAGGCTGGCGTCCAGTTCCAATCAATGATTCTTTTGTTGGGAAAGTAGCGGCAAAAACAAAGCCAACTATTAGACAAGTATTTATTCAAGTGTCAGATGATATAAAAGATCAATTGGAGTTTGAACGAAAGCTTTACATTATTCGTAAACGAATTGAAAAGGAATTAGCAAGTGTAAAAGGTTATGAAGATGTCTACATCAGTAGTTTATCTACTCGAACCATTGTCTACAA
Source organism: Paenisporosarcina sp. TG-14 (assembly GCF_000297555.1). NCBI lineage: Bacteria > Bacillati > Bacillota > Bacilli > Caryophanales > Caryophanaceae > Paenisporosarcina > Paenisporosarcina sp. TG-14. Next base: position 99,368 of record NZ_AMGD01000028.1, on the reverse strand, counting down.
AGGAATGCTAATCCCCGAACAACTTGATTCATTTTACATCGATCTAAATCATCCAGAATTCAAATCCGCACTAGCACTCGTGCATTCACGTTTTAGTACGAATACTTTCCCTAGCTGGAAGCGATCACATCCAAATCGCTATTCAATTCACAATGGAGAGTTTAATACATTACGAGGCAATGTTAACTGGATGCGTGCACGTGAGCATCTGTGTGAGACGGAATTTTTTAAGGATGAAAATTTGAAAAAAGTTTTACCTGTTATCGATGCTGACGGAAGTGATTCTTCGATGTTTGATAATACATTTGAGTTTTTACACCTTTCTGGGCGTTCACTTGCTCATACAGCCATGATGATGGTGCCAGAACCTTGGGCAAATGATAAGACAATCAAAGAAGAAAAACGTGATTTTTACGAATATAATAGTACTTTAATGGAGCCATGGGATGGACCGGCTGCACTTGTATTTACAGATGGCAAACAAATTGTTGCATGTCTAGACCGTAATGGACTAAGACCAGCGCGTTATTATGTAACAAAAGATGGCATGATTGTCCTTGGTTCGGAAGTAGGGGCATTGGATATTTTTGCAGATGATATTGAATATAAAGAAAGACTTGCTCCAGGTAAAATTCTTTTAGTAGATTTGGAGAAAGGGACTATTGTTCCTGATGAAGAAGTCAAACTTCAAGTTGCTTCAGAGAAGCCTTATAAAGAGTGGCTGAAAAATCTAAAAGAGTTAGATGATATACCCGAAGCGTCTGAACAACCACCCGTTCATTTAGGTGAGCAACTGTTAGAGCAACAGCTTGCATTTGGTTACACAAGAGAAGAGCTAAATAAGATCATTAAGCCACTTGTTTTAGACGGTAAAGATCCAGTTGGTTCCATGGGTTATGATTCACCGCTCGCTGTGTTATCGAAAAAGCCACAACTGCTTTATAACTATTTTAAACAGTTGTTTGCGCAAGTCACGAATCCGCCACTAGATGCGATTCGTGAGCAAATTATTACGATGGTTGAAACAACAATAGGTGCTGAAGGTAATTTGGTGAACCCGGATGCCGACAGCTGTAATCATATTCGTTTAAAAACGCCTGTGCTAACGAATCAACAACTAGAAAAACTTCGTCAACAACAGCTTGATGGATTTAAAGCGTCAACGTTCTCGACGCTGTTTGATGCAACAGAGGGTCAAGGGAATATGGAAAAGGCACTCCAAGCCATTTTTGAGAAAGTCGATCAGGCAGTAGAAGAAGGAACTACACTTCTAATTCTATCTGACCGAGGAGTGACAGAAAATCAAGCGGCAATCCCTGCACTCCTTGCTGTTTCTGGACTGCAGCATCATCTAATTCGCAATGGGTCACGTACAAAAGTGAGCATTTTGATTGAGTCGGCTGAACCAAGAGAAGTGCATCACTTTGCTACTCTTATCGGTTATGGTGCAGAAGGAATAAATCCGTATCTTGCATTTGATACCGTACGTGATCTGGTAGATAAAGGTGATATCATCATTGATTCATTTGATCAAGCGGTAACGAACTATATTAACTCAGTAACAGATGGAATCATTAAAATACTCTCTAAAATAGGGATTTCAACGATTCAAAGTTATCGAGGGGCTCAAATTTTTGAAGCGGTTGGTATTCATATGGATGTCATCGAAAAATATTTCACACGAACATCTTCACGTTTAGGTGGAATAGGCATTGATATGATTGAAAAAGAAGTGCTAATGCGTCATGAAATAGCATTTGGTGAAAATAGAGGGAGCAATAAAACCTTAGATGCTGGAGATGAATTCCAATACCGTTCAAACGGAGAAGATCATCAGTACAACCCAAGCACAATTCACACACTCCAACACGCTTGTCGAACAAATAACTATGAAGTTTTTAATAAATACACGAAAATGCTGACAGATGAAACAACAAACTTGCAGTCATTACGTGGTCTTTTGAAATTTAAAGATAGACAATCAGTGCCAATTGAAGAAGTAGAATCTGTAGAAGAAATTTGCAAACGATTCAAAACGGGCGCAATGTCTTATGGAGCTATTAGTCTAGAAGCGCATGAAGCTTTAGCGATTGCGATGAACCGTGTTGGCGGAAGAAGTAATTCTGGTGAAGGTGGAGAAGGAATTGATCGTTTTACACCTGATGCAAATGGAGATTCTAGACGCAGTTCTATTAAGCAAGTAGCATCTGGTCGATTTGGTGTAACGAGTCACTATCTGGTTAATGCAGATGAGATCCAAATTAAAGTTGCCCAAGGCGCGAAACCTGGTGAAGGTGGACACTTGCCTGGGAAGAAAGTATACCCATGGATTGCGGAAGTACGTGGCTCTACGCCAGGTGTTGAACTAATTTCACCACCGCCGCATCATGATATTTACTCGATAGAAGATCTTGCGGAGTTAATTTATAATTTGAAAAATGCCAATCCACGTGCGCGTATTAGCGTTAAGTTAGTATCCTCGGTGGGTGTTGGAACCATCGCAGCAGGTGTTGCTAAAGGTAGAGCAGACCTTGTATTAATTAGTGGCTATGATGGCGGAACAGGTGCTGCACCTCGTTCAAGTTTGAAGCATACAGGTTTACCATGGGAAATAGGGTTAGCTGAAACTCACCAAACTCTTCTTTTGAATGGACTTCGTGATCGAATTGTCGTTGAAACGGATGGCAAAATGATGACGGGAAGAGACATTGTAGTAGCAACATTACTTGGAGCAGAAGAGTATGGCTTTTCAACGGCACCACTTGTCGTACTTGGTTGTGTCATGATGCGCGTTTGTCATTTAGATACTTGTCCAGTAGGTATCGCGACTCAGAACCCTGAGTTACGTAAGAAATTCGCAGGGGATCCAGAGCATGTAGCAAACTTCATGCGTTTTATTGCCACACAAACAAGAGAAATTATGGCTGAACTTGGCTTTAGAACAATCAACGAAATGGTTGGCCGCACAGATGCTTTGGAAGTGAACGAAGCAATTGATCATTGGAAAGCGAAAGACATCGATCTTTCGGCACTCCTTTATTCACCAGATCTTCCTGCCAAAGTTGGTCGCTATCATTCAGTTGATCAAGATCATGAATTAGAGAAGACACTCGATTTCCAAGAGTTGATTCCAATCTGTAAAAAAGCAATTGAAAACCAAGAGCCAGTTGTATTTACAACGGCTATTCGTAATATAAACCGTGTAACAGGAACGATGCTCGGTAGTGAAATCACGCGACGTTACGGTGAAAAAGGATTACCTGAGGATACGATTCAATTAACACTTAAAGGATCAGCTGGGCAAAGTTTTGGCGCATTTATTCCACGTGGAATGACACTTAGACTAGTCGGTGATTCCAATGACTTTGTTGGGAAAGGGCTATCTGGAGGGAAAATTATTGTTCATCCAGATCCAATTGTCACATTCACACCAGAGAAAAATATCATCATCGGTAATGTTGCTTTCTATGGTGCGTCTGCAGGTGAAGCGTATATTCAAGGAATCGCTGGAGAACGTTTCTGTGTCCGTAATAGTGGAGCCAAAGTGGTTGTTGAAGGCGTGGGAGACCACGGCTGTGAATACATGACTGGTGGAAAAGTAGTCGTTCTAGGTTCAACGGGACGAAACTTTGCAGCAGGAATGTCAGGCGGTATTGCTTATGTATTTAATGAGGATGAAACATTTGTATCAAAATGCAATGCCGAACTAGTTCATATGCTTCCTTTGGAAAACCAAGAAGAGTTGGACGAAGTATACAGCATGATTGAAAAGCATGTGGAGTACACGGGTAGTGCACTTGGAAAACGAATTTTAACGTATTGGGAAAAGTATGCACCACAATTTGTGCGTGTAATACCTAAATCTTACTTAAAGATAAATGATCGTATTAAAGTACTTGAAGAAGATGGCCTATCTAGTTTCGATGCTCAAATGGCTGCCTTTGATGAAAGCAATAAAGCATACGAGACTGCAAAATAATGAAGCGAAAAGGAGGGATCTGATGGGCAAGCCGACCGGGTTTATGGAGTATGAACGTCAAGCGCAGCGTGAACGCGATCCACTTGATCGAACAAAAGATTGGAACGAGTACACGGAAAAGATGTCAGAAGAAGAAATCCAACAACAAGGGGCGCGCTGCATGGATTGCGGCGTTCCGACTTGCCATACAGGAATCGAACTTGAAGGTGTGACAACAGGTTGCCCAGTTTATCATCTGATACCTGAGTGGAATGACCTCGTTTATCAAGGTCAATGGAAAGAAGCATTAAATCGAGAACATGAAATGAATAACTTCCCTGAATTTACAGGTGTAGCTTGTCCTGCACCATGTGAAGGTGCATGTGTACTTGGTATTAACGAGCCTCCTGTTGCTATCCGTACGGTTGAACGGGCAATTATTGAAAAAGGCTTTGAAGAAGGCTGGGTTGTACCTGAGCCTCCCGAGAAACGTACAGGTAAAAAAGTTGCGGTGATTGGGTCAGGACCAGCAGGACTCGCAGCAGCAGCTCAGCTCAATAAAGCAGGGCACTTAGTGACGGTATTTGAGCGCAGCGATCGTGTTGGTGGGCTTCTGACGTACGGTATTCCTGAAATGAAGCTACCATACGAGATGGTGATGCGCCGCGTGAACATACTTGAACAAGAAGGAATTACGTTCGTTACAAACACAGAAGTTGGAAAGAACTACTCTGTTGGAAAACTTAAAACAGAGTTTGATGCAACTATTTTATGTGGTGGTGCAACGGTTCATCGGGATGTTCAAGTGGAAGGTCGCGAATTAACGGGCGTCCATTACGCTATGGATTTCCTTCATGCCAACACGAAAAGTTTGCTTGATTCAAACCTTAAGGATGGCATGTTCCTCCCTGCTAAAGGGAAAGATGTCATTGTTATTGGCGGTGGTGACACTGGAACAGACTGTTTAGCTACCGCTGTAAGACATAACTGTAAGAGCTTAACTCAGTTTGATATTTACGATAAAAAAGGAGCAATTCGTGATGAGCGAGGCAACCCTTGGCCACAATATCCTGTGGTACATCGTATTGAATATGGTCAAAAAGAAGCGGCGAGTAAGTTTGGTGAAGACCCACGAGCTTATGCTGTTCAAACAACAAAATTTGTTGGTGATGACAATGGTCAAGTAAAAGAAGTGCACACGGTTAATGTTAAACTTCGAATTGATGAAGAAGGCAATCGTATCCGTGAAGAAATTCCTGGTACAGAGAAAGTATGGCCAGCAGACCTTGTGTTGCTAGCTATTGGATTTAGTGGACCAGAACAAGGACTTCTTCAGCAGCTAAACGTGGAAACAAACGAAAATTCAACGGTTAAAGCTGAATACGGCAAGTATGCAACGAATGTTGAAAGTATCTTTACAGCAGGGGACATGCGCCGTGGACAAAGTTTAATCGTATGGGCAATCAACGAAGGACGTGAGGTAGCGAGAGAATGTGATCGTTACTTAATGGGCGCGACGGTATTGCCATAAATAAGTGTGTTATGAAAGCAATCTTGTTAGTCAGCGTAAAGCTGATTAATGAGATTGTTTTTTTGTTGAGGAAGAAATTGTGAGAGTTGTTGCTCTTGAAATGATATATAGTATATTTAACAACTTTTACACTATAATCCTTTATAATTTTTAAGACACTATATATTGTGTTTTAAAAATATTTGCATACTATATATTGATTTAAATGAATTGATATTATATACTTAAAAAAGTGGTATATATGGTAATAAAGACCTTGTAAAAACTTGTATATAAATTTTGAATATTCTATCTGATGTTCCTATTGTTACTGAAGCTTATTTTAACTTTTTACTAAGAGCATGCAACTAGAAATGGATATGGATGGGGGAAGGCAATAATGAAAGTCAAAACAATGGGTAAAAAAATGCTGACATTGAAGCAAATTAATAGTAAAAAACGAGAAATGTATAATATGGCAAAACATTATGGCCTGGTACATCCCTCTGTTGTGGCATGCAGTCAAGAGTTGGATAGGTTATTGAATAAGTATCAAGGGATTCATCAATATGATCATGTCGTTTAATGTTTCATCAATATAAACAATGCTTCTGAGCTATAAGGTCAAGATGAAAGATTCAGCGGAGTGGCGGTATAGGATTTACTCGTTCTTATTAGGCAATCTTCCCGCGGGTGAGCGTCCGCCGCTCTCCTACAACCTTTACGTGCACAGATCCTTTAGCTTGGCGAGTCTTTAGATTAGAGCTGTATCCACTAGGGTTTTCGGAACGCTTTGGACTGCACACCCGCTGCAATCATAACCTAGTGAATGAGAAAGAAGATAGAAGTGACGTTGTCACTTCTATCTTCGCTCGTTCTTATAGGAAATCCTGCGGCGTGTGTGAGTCCGTCGCTCTCCTACAACCTTAACGTGCACAGGTCTTTGGTTTTGGGTTATTAGAGAATAGATACTTACTGCAAAAAGACAATCGGCCGAAGATACAATTTCGGCCTCTATTTGCATTCTTTATACTATTCGCGATCCCATAAACCCACAGTTATATGGTGCGTTCTCACATGCTATCCCGTTCTAGGGTGAGACACTGATGTTCTAATATTGGTGATTTCATAGCATCAGTTTGAGCGTATCCACTATGGTTTCCGGATCGCTTTGGACTGCACATCCGCTGCAACCATAACCTAGTGAATGAGAAAGAAGATCGAAGTGACGATGTCACTTCGATCTTCGCTCGTTTTTATAGGCAATCCTGCGGCGGGTGAGCGTTCGTCGCTCTCCTACAACCTTAACGTGCACAGGTCTTTGATTTTGGGTTACTAGAGAATAGACACTCACTGCAAAAAGACAATCGGCCGAAGATAAAATTTCGGCCTTTATTTGCATTCTTTATACTATCTGCAATCCCATACCCTAATTCATATGGTGGGTCTCACATACTATCCCGTTCCAGGGGGAGACACCAATGTTCTTATATTGGTGATTTCATCGGCAAGTAAATTCACACAGGAGCGTAGCGAAAACAAAACTCTTCAATTACTCTTCGAACTGCACACTTTATCAACTAAGGCTTTCGAATAGCTATTACTCTATCTTTCCAACAGTTAATCAAGCGGCGGCTGCGCGTCCGCCGCTCTCTTGAAAGCTTTAAATGCAGGGTTTTTAAGTTTGTAGGAAAAGTTTGGCTGAAGATGTGGACACTTAATCGTTAGAGCATAACTTGCCCTATGTAAATAATGACTATGGATATTTATGTTAAAATAAATATAAGGTTGTGAAGTTCTCACTTCAACTAAGAGACCAGGTTAGTTGAGGATGGCAATGCTATTTGAAAGTTATCTGTTATAAACTAATAGGGTGGGTGTTGTTAAATGAAAGATGTAAGAAAACTAATTCATACAAGGAAAACAGGTGTTGATGAATTAGACATAAAGGCAGCAGAAGATAAGCTAGGTGCAGTTTTCCCAGAACAATATAAAGAACTATTCATGTTAGTTAATAATGCCGAAATAGGTGAATGGATACTTCATCCTATCAAAGATCATAGAAATCCTAAAAAGACTTGGGATGATATTGTTAGACAAAACACTGAAGTCAGAGAAGAAGATATGTCGAAAGATCTTATTGTAATCGGTGATGATAGTTCGGGAGATAAATTATGTTATAAAGTCAATAACGGAATAATGGAGAATGAAATTTATCTATGGTATCACGAAGAAGCAGAGCTTGAAGAATATGCACCTAATTTGAAAGATTTTATTATTCTAATCTCAGAAGAAGTGACCGAAGATGATTTTGAGGAATAACTCTATCTTCAACGGCAAACTGTCTGTAGTTGATGGAAGTTTTACAACAAATTCTGGTTATTGATCTCAGAAGGGGATAGAGGCATGAGAATTTTAGTTGATATGATTTCTAGAAGACTGCCACTACTCATAGTTTTAGTGGCAATTTTTACATTTCTTTCACCTGTTTATTGGAAGGTTGCACCATGGGTTCCAAGTCTGCTCTTAGGGGTAGTCATATTTTTCGCGGGTCTCTCAATGAATATTTCTGCAATTAAAGGAATTCGTGCAAAAAAGAAAGAACTATTTTTAGCTGTTCTATTAAAATGGACACTAACCGTTTTCGTATCGATTGGGTTAGCTTATGGATTCTTTTCTTCTAAGCCAGAAATTGCAGCTGGTATTATCTTAGCAGGAACAGTTCCGAGTGGTACAGCAGCAACATTGTATACATTTTTGGCAGGAGGTAACGCATCGCTAGTAATCGCTGCATCATTACTAGATATTGCCATCAGTCCAATTGTCACACCTCTTGCAATGCTCGGACTTTCTGGAAGTCAAATAACGTTATCGTTCTTTAAGTTACTACAATCTTTTTTCTTCATTGTTTTTCTACCTTTAGGGATAGGACTTGTTATTCAGCGTCTACTCCCACAATTAGCATCTCATTCTAGATTAATTACAAGATTCGGATCTTCTCTTGCCTTATTATTAATCATCCATACAATAGTAGGTCATGGTTCAAAAGCAATCAGCCTCGAGCTTGATATCTTACCTCTTATAGTGGTTGTCACCTTTATTCAAGTGGTGTTCCCAATGGTAGCTGCATATTTTATCGCAAAAAAGCTATCAATTGGGGAGGAGGATGCTCGTGCTCTTCTTTTTCAAGTAGGGTTATGTAACTCTGCGCTTGCTGCTATATTAGCATTTGAATTTATCGGGGAACTTGCAGCGATTGGTCCAATGGTTAACATGATTATTAATCTATCTGTAGGCTCGATGATTGCAAATCATTTCGTGAAATCGGATAAAATTGCATCAAAAAAGTCTTCGATTACACAGCGCTTTGAGTTTAATTCAGGAAAGAATGTACGCTAAATACATAAAAGAATACAGAAGCAAGCAACTTAGAGCATTTTCCCTTCTATAAAGTATCTGTAATAGGGCAGACTGTCACGTTCTTTTTTTAATTATGGTTGATAGGTATAATCTGAGGTTTCTATTTACATACTTGGAATATCAACAACTTTGATTGAGGAGGAGTATTCGTGAATAAAGTAGAGTTTAAAAAGAGTTTTGATATTGGGTATGAAGAAATTGTATTTTCAGCGAACAATGATGAAACGAAAATTCGGATAAAAAATAATTACTCTGTGCCTTCTTCAATGGTGAGTTCCAGTATTGTTGAAGTATCCGGAAAATTATATGAAGAAAAAAAGTGGGGATTCATATTCTCTGAATTAATCGAAATCGAGTCTGACATTAATGAAATGGTAAATATTGAATTGGGTAGGATTATGGTAGATGAAGAGTTTTTTGAAGAAGAAGAATTTCTAAATCACTTAATATTCCAAGCTACCAATAAAATTAGGGATTCAGATTATTTTACAGTGCTAAAAAAAATGACTGCTGTTTAAATCTCTTATAGCAATGCAAGTAAACAAGAATAACCGCCTAGGCATTTCCAGACGGTTATTTTTTATGCAAATAGGTTACAAGGCAGCCTTAGAAACACGTGCATGTCGAACGTACACGATGAAAAATAAAGCGGCGCTGAGTAAGCGTAAACTAGAGTTGAAATACATAGCCAATTCTACTCCCCACGAATTCAATAACCAGATGCCAATTTGCGGAGCCAGGAAAGCCGCAAACGCGAGTAGTACATTGTAGGTCGTAATACAATAAGTACGTGTAGCTTCAGGTGATTTCTCGAGCAATAAATTAAACAAGATTAACAATACCCCGGATAAGAAAAAGCCGGACATCGTTTGTACGAGAGTTAAATAATACAAGTTCGTCGACAATACCGTTAAAAATGGGGTACTAGCCATACCGAGTGCTGCCCATACAAAAACGCGTATATTCGATTTTCGTTCAGCCCATTTTTTCCAAAGAGGGAACGTTAAAATTTGCATCAACATATTGCCAACCGAAAACATGCTAATCCAAAAGATGGTCGCCCCAACGATGCGCACATGGTAAATATTAAAAATCCCCCACGCCATTTGCCATGTGAAATTGAAGAAAACGGCAGCAACTAAAAACCACACATAGCCGGAATTTTGGAAAATGGACCAATCCATCAATTTCTTTCTTAACAAAGGTCCTTCTATATGAGCAGGATCTTCTTTATGCTTCATCAACAAAAAAGCTTCTAGGAGACCAAAACCAAATGCGATGGCAAATAAAATTTGATACGCAGTTACACTATCTGAAGAGTCTCTCATCACAATACCAACTGTCAGTGTAGAAACAAGTCCAACAATCGTCAGCAAGCGGTTACGGTCACTGAAAAACTGTCCACGCCTAGATTCACTGATCATCCCGCTAATAAGGGTTTGCCAGCCGATGGTTGCGACAGTATTCGGTATACTCATGAGGGCAATGATGACCAGGAAAACCCATGCTTGCATCGATTCAGAAGGCAAATACACGAGCACGACAATGAGCATGAACATCAAACGTGATAACAGGATGGCCATGGCTACGAGTTTCTTGTGTTCATGAGCTCGGTTCAGTAGGATTGCAGCTGGAATGGTCATAAGCAACGCCATAAGAGGGGGAAGGGAGCTTATTAATCCCACCTGATAATTAGTGGCACTTAAAATCGTAATCGCAAAAATGGGAAAGAAATTATTTGAAAAGTTCATTGCAATGGTTGATGCCATGCCATTATAAATACTTATTTTTTCATTATATGGTCGCATATTATTCTCCACGTTAATTCTACATATTGATGATACGCTTTGAATTATATACTTGTTAAAAAAGAAAACAAGTCCTTTGAGACACGAAATTTATAGATAATAGTAGAGTTGTTAGATACTTCATTGAATAAGAAAAATAATCCCACTATCTAAATTTATATAGTGGGATTATTAAAATTTACATTATGCAGATTTCTGTATCAATCCGTTCAATTGTGTTTTTTTAACAAAATCAATTTGATCATCTTGTAAATCTGCCTTAATTGATAAGCTAACCACCACTGAGGACTAGATTCATGACGAATGTCTGTAATTGAATTGTGTTGAATTAAAGATTTAATTGCCTCTGCATAAACGCCTAGGTGAAGGGCACTTTCATTTTCAATTCGTATAGCATGAGGGTCTTTGTGATTTTTTTCTTCTATAATAAAGCGTAAGTTTTTATCTTTTTGGATTAATAGTGGCCAAGTTGATGGAAGATCTCCATGACGCATGCCGTTTATATAAAAACCTGTAAAGCACACTTGTTTTGCTTTGTCGTAATACTAAGAGAGATTTTATTTCATCCATTCTAAGCATTCGCATTTCGAATTGAATCAATAACTTTATGTGTTCTGGGATAGGTTAAGTTCCTGCATATTTTACAATTATATCTCGTGAATGTGACAATTTTATTAACATTTCGCTTTGAGTCAAGCTTCGACATTTTTCACATCACATCTATTATATGATGTAAAAGTAGTTAATAAACTATAGAAAAATCAAACTAATCTTAATATTGGGGGAAAGTAAAACAATGAAAATAGTGTTAATTAAACTTGTATTGCTAGGGAAAATAAATGTAAAGAAGAGGGTAATGTACAGTAAAGCCAAACAATATGGCTTAACAAATCCTCATGTAGTAAATTGCAGTCAAGAACTAGATATCTTATTAAATAAATACCAAGAAATACAGCTTTTTCAAGATAAGTGCTACAACTTATATAGATCGTCTTATTAATTTCGCATTTTAGTATTATTTAATCTTAGAAAATGTTTGAAAGACTTCTTCCTTTGTTCAATTGTATATTCTTCAAGTACAGAATACTTCTGAGCCCAGAGCACCTAGTTCATCATTCAACCTTTTAGTTCGGGCTTTTCTTTTTTAATTTATCATTGTATCCTCTTCTGAATCTACGTAATTAGAACTAATTTCATCTTCACCTATCTTACGTCTCAAACCCCTAGCTAAGCGCACGATTACCCATGTCATTAAAATGGAACTAATCACGAGCATAATCATATTTGGCCATGCATTTGCGTATAGTTCGGAGCTTTGGTAAACGACCCACTGTGGCCAAGTTGGTGCTACATACATCCATATCACAGCAGTTGAATTATTAAGGATATGCATGATGATCGGAATCAATAAATTACTAGTCTTCAAATATAAGAGGGAAGCGACGACACCGAATACGAAAGCACCGATAATATCTGCGTGTAAAATGCCGAAAAGTAAACTGGAAATGACGATCCCGCCCCACATAGACGTCTTCTTCATTAAACGTTTTAATAAAACTCCACGAAAAATAAATTCTTCTGAAATAGGACCTATAATAGCAATAATAAGTATGGATATTATTAAGTATATTGGGTTTTCAGGCATCGGAGTCAGCTCTAAGAGAAAATCAACAAACCCAGGAAAGATCGGGTATAAGGCTATCAATTGTAACCAGAATACACTAAGTGAAAAAGCGATTGATATCCCGACAATTCCTAATAACCAGGGAAGCCATGCCTTTGACCTGTGTGTGAATACTACTTCACGCACCGACCGACCTTGTTTGCGAAAATGATAACGAAAGAATATAACAGGTGCCGCTATATACAAAATCAATGAAAAGGCTGCGCCAACGAAATCCTCTGTATATGGAAGAAAGATTCCTCCAATACCAAATATAATCAGTAATAATAGCGTTAACCCAAATAAGTGGCGTATTTTCATTTCTTCAAACAATAGATCACTCCTGTCTAGATCTTATTAAGAGAGTACCACTAAGTGGCGGTTATTGAGTTCGCTCACATAGAAACAACCTAGGCAAGACCATTTTGATGAATTACAAGAAGATATCTTTCTATAAGTATCTAACCTCCTTCCCTTGTCTAATTTGAATATTTACGAGCGAAAAGATTCCGCTTGTATATGCATTCAAGTTGGAATTGTCAATTTCAGTTTTGAAATGTACTGTTCTTGTTTCTTTTCCTGATAATGAAACCTTATATGGAGAGCCTTCAATCATGAGTGAAATCAAATGTGCATTATCATAGAACGTAACATCAAAATGTACATCTTCATTACTATAATTTTTAAATGTTAATTCACAAACACCCTCAATCTTCTTGTCATCTAACGTATCAATTTGACAATTACTAGAATCCTGCTCATATTTAACGGCATATATGCCCGAAGCAAAGGTAGTTTGATAAGATTCGACAATCACAAGAGGCAATAAACTATAGACGACTAACGCAAGAATCACGAGGCGAGCTCGATACTTCTCTAACGAAGTAGATAAGAAATAAATGCCGATAATCAATAACACAAGCGAAAAAATGCCTAAATAGTGCAAACCACTTGAAGAACTGATTGAAATATTCATGATCATAAAGTTAGCTTCAGCAAAAGGTTTCACATGCGGAAAGGGAAAGTTCAATATCATCACCAAAATGAAAAACCCAATAGCTATATAAAGTCTTTTTAAGTTACGCACTATCATCGAAATCCTCCTAATTATCTCTTTTCAAACTCACAAACCGTCGTGATCAAAATCTATTTCTGTTGTTTTAAACGCTCTTTTTCAGCTGACTCATATTTAGAACGCATGAACCATTTAGGTACATGTTCAATTAAGAAATGTACAGTCATGTAAATACATGCAAATAGAATTAATTCAATACCTAATTTAGTTAAGTTTACCGCAGTGAAATCACTAAAAATTTTATAATGGAAGAACGCCAATTGTAGAAACGTAAACTTACTAATTAAATAGGTGATCATAAAAGAGAAAAACAGCTTCCAAAACCCCATCAAATTTCACCACCTTATACATTTTCGATTAGGGGTTTACTATGTTCATCTACTATATATACTACGAAAATCAATAAATGGTTTCATATATTGTAAAAAAGAGGAAAATTAAATATTCTTACACGATGTAAATTCATTTCCGACACATCCGTCAGGCAAATCAGTTGAAATTCTAATCATTTATTAACATACTAATAGAAATACTATTATTTCCAATAATATATGACTGGGATGTGAAACGATGTTTTTGGCGTGGAATGAAATTATAAAAAATAAATTACGATTTATCTTGATTACGGGGGTCCTGATGCTCGTTTCGTATTTGGTATTTTTCCTGTCGGGTCTTGCAAGTGGCCTTGAGAACCTCAACCGAGAAGCCGTAGACAAATGGGATGCGACAGCTATCGTAGTAACGGAAGAAGCCGATAAGAGTATGCCTCAGTCGTCTATGACACTAGGAGATTTAGACGATATTGAAGCAGAGGATTTCGCAGTCATAGGGCAATTGAATGCCATTGCTACAAATGGAGATAAGAAAGCCAATGTATCCATTTTCGGTATTGAAAAAGAAGAATTCATTATGCCGGAAGTATCGGAAGGTGAAGAGTTCGCAGCTGACAATGAAGTCATTGCAAGTGATGCCTTGAAAGAAGACGGCTTTAAACTTGGAGACGAGTTGAAATTGTCTTCAACAGAGGAAACGCTGACAATCGTTGGATTTACAGAAGGTGCACGATTTAATGCGGCTCCAGTGCTATATGGAGACTTAGCGTCGTTTCAACGAGTGAAGTTTGGTGAAGCAGCAGGAGAGAATGAAAATCAGATTAATGGTGTCGTGTTACGTACAGATAATCTATCGAATGTAACAAATAGTGAATCACTTGAAGTGGTAGAAATGGAAGAGTTCATTACTAGCTTGCCTGGTTACACGGAGCAAAGTTTAACCTTGTCATTCATGATCTATTTCTTATTTGTTATTTCATCTGTCATCGTAGCTATATTCTTATATGTATTAACCGTACAAAAAATCAGCATGTTTGGTGTCATGAAAGCACAGGGAATCTCGAACGGCTACTTATCACGATCAGTCATTGCCCAAACCTTTATTTTGGCAGTCATTGGTGTATCAGTAGGGTTTGCATTGGCACTCATTACAGGCGCATTCCTACCAGCAGCGGTTCCGGTATCCTTTGATATTATCGCCTTAATAATTTATGGCCTTGTGTTGATTGCGGTTGCCATAATGGGCGCTGTGTTTTCTGTATGGACCATAGTGAAAATCGATCCGTTGAAAGCGATTGGGGGATAAATCATGGCTATTTTAGAATTGAATCAAGTCTCGAAGTCATTTGGTACTGGCCACAAAAAAGTAGATGCAATGAAAGAAACACAATTTCAAGCTGAAAAAGGCGAATTAATTGCAGTTATCGGTCCATCTGGTTCAGGGAAAAGTACATTTCTAACGATTGCGGGCGGTCTACAAACCCCAACTGATGGGGAGGTCATCATTAATAACCAAAATATCACGAAGTTAAGTGAGAAAAAACGCTCGAAAATCAGGCTGCAAGAAATTGGTTTCATTTTGCAAGCGACTAATCTCGTGCCATTCCTGACGGTAGATAACCAAATGAAATTGCTCGACAAAGTGAAAAAAGACAATATGACTAAAGAACAACTCGCACAACTTTACGACAACTTGGGAATCAGTGATCTTCGCCATAAATACCCAGCCGATTTGTCTGGTGGGGAACGTCAACGTGCTGCTATAGCAAAAGCGCTCTACAGCAACCCGTCCATTCTACTTGCCGATGAGCCAACTGCGTCACTCGACTCGGACCGTGCATATGAAGTAATGGACCTGTTAAAAACACAAACAAAAAGTAAAAATACGACTACTATTGTTGTGACACATGATATACGACTAATTAGTTATTGCGACAAGGTGTATAAAATGACTGATGGCGTATTGGTTTTGGAAGAAAAAGTGGGTAGTGAGTAAAGATAGTGTGCTTTCTAAAACTTTAAAGTAGTATTCTTATAATATTTGTAAATGAGAAAAGGTCTTTCGGGAGTTCACACAGAACTTTTAAAAGGCCTTTTCTTCTATTTAGTAACATCCTTTTTTCCAAACCTGATAATACCCTAATTTTCTAAGCAAGAATAGACAGAAGGTATTTTGTATCGAAAGTTTATGATAAATTAATATTTTTGAATTTACAGAAAATTGGTTGACTCCACTTTCATGATGATATATAATTCACGAAAGCGCTTTCGATAAAGGGGCTAAAAAAATTGACAACAATATATGATGTTGCAAAAAAAACTGGATTCTCTATTACAACTGTATCGAAAGCCTTAAACAATTATACAGATGTCAACCAGAAGACCAAAAAGTTAATATTAGATGCTGTTGAAGAGATGGGTTATTATCCAAACTCTATTGCACGATCGTTAACTACCAAAAAATCATGGGCTATAGGTGTTATTTTTGTGGAAGATCTAGGTATTGGAATAAAACACCCATTTTTTAGTGCTGTCATTGAAAGTTTCAAGAAAAGTGTTGAGAAGTCTGGATATGATTTAATTTTTTTGAGTAGAAATGTTGGTGGTGAAAAAAAGAGCTATATCGATCATGCTCTGCATCGAGGGGTAGATGGAATCGTTGTTGTATGCTCGAATTTTGATGATCCAGAAGTGAATAAATTAATGGAATCATCACTTCCAAGTGTGATCATTGATTTACATAGCGATAAATCTTGTGTCGTATATAGTGATAACTTTCGTGGAAGTGGTATCGCTGTTGAACATTTGTACTCCCTTGGCCACAAAAGGATTGCTCACATAGGTGGGCATAAAAAAACCTTTGCTGGTTCTGAAAGATTAAAGGGATTCATGAGTACCATTGAGAAACTTAAATTAGATATCCCTGAAACATATGTAGTTGATGGTGGATTCTTTTCCTTTGATGGAGGCTATGAGGCTATGAGAAGCTTGCTCAAATTAAGTGATCGACCTACAGCTGTTTATATTGCCGGTGATAATATGGCATTTGGTGCAATGAATGCTATTAAAGAAGCCGGTTTAAAGGTGCCAGAAGATATTTCTATTGTTGGATTCGATGATATTGAATTGGCTAAATGCATAACTCCCGGATTAACTACCATAAGACAAAATACTGACTTAATCGGTGAGAACGCTTCCGAATTACTATTAAAAAAAATAAATAATAAAAACAAAGTAAATGTAGCTGTTACAATTCCAGTCGAGTTAATTGTGAGGGAATCTACAGCTTCAATTTAATTAATGGGAAAACCAGCATATATGTATGTTCAGTAGATGTATCAAGGAAACTTGGTATTTGGTTTTTCCTATAGGTAAACCGAAAGCGCTTTCAGTCATTCTTCTTACTAAATTTATTATATGGAGTTAGACTTTTAGGATTCGGTTTCTTCTATCAAGAAATTCGAAAGCGCTTTCGGACATGGGGTTATATTCTTCATCTTGCTCAAATTTAGTATATGAAATCAGAAGCACTTATGGAATCAGCAAGCGTAGTATTATGCTTGTGACCGAAAGCGCTTTCGATATATAGTTTCTTAAATGAAACTGCTTTTATCAAAAAAAAGATGGGGGTTTAGAAATGAAGAGGATTTTTTTATTCATGTTAGTTTCAGTATTTAGTCTTGGGTTTATGGTAGCTTGTAGTGACGAAAATGGTTCGGACGGTAAAAAGTCAGGATCAAAAGAAACATTAACTATTTGGTCCTTTACGGATGAGCTTGAAGAACCGATCAAAGTGTTTGAAGAAAGGCATGATGTGAAGATAGAGTTGACAATTATTCCAATTGAAGACTATCCAACACGTTTGAAACCTGTCTTAGAAAGTGGAAAAGGAGCACCAGATATCTTTGCTGGAGAGCTAGTATTCATTAAAGAGTGGATTGAACAAGGATATTGGGAAACGCTTTCACAAGAACCTTATAATGTTGAGGAAATTAAAGGGGATTTTGTGGATTACGTGTTTGAATTAGGAAGAAACTCAGATGGTGATGTAAAGGCATTATCGTGGCAAACTACACCTGGTGGAATTTTTTATAGAAGAAGTATTGCTAAAGAAGTATTAGGCACAGATGATCCTGAAGAGATTGGTAAACTAATTTCATCCATGGAAGGGTTATATGATGTAGGTGACAAGATGAAAGAGGCAGGTTATCGTTTGTTCCCTGATGAGGGAGCTGTCCGTTGGTTTGCCCAAGGTGCAGATCCACAACCATGGGTAAATGAAAATGACGAACTAATCATGTCTGAAGGTCGTATGAATCACTTCGATTATGCAAAAGAACTTCGAGATAAAGATTTAACAGCATTTGCACCTGAATGGTCTCCGGCTTGGTTCGCAGCAATGGACGGTCCAATTAATTACAATGCAGGTTGGGATGAGATAGATAAAGATAAAGATAAAGATAAAGATAAAGATAAAGATGCACCAAGCGAAGTAGAAGTTTTTGCTTATTCTTTACCAACCTGGGGTCTTCACAGTGTTTTGAAATTAAACACGGAAAAGACAGTAGGGGATTGGGCTGTGACAAGTGGTCCTAACCCATACTTCTGGGGCGGGACATGGTTAGGTATCTACAGTGATTCAGATAAAAAAGAGTTAGCTTGGGAGTTTATAAAAATGATGACACATGATAAAGAATTTTTAACAGATTGGGCTAAAGAAACAGGAGATGTACTATCATACCTTCCTGTAACGGAAGAAATTAAAGGTGATTTTAGTGATGAATTCCTAGGTGGTCAAAACAACTATGCATTCTTCTTAGAAGAAGCAGAATCGATTAATCCAGGACTAGTAACGAAATATGACCAACAAATCGATACAATGTTTGGTACCGCGGTTGAAGAATATGTAAATGGTGTAAAAACCAAAGGAAAAGCAATTAACGATTTTTATGATTTAGTTAAAAATGCCTATCCTCAAATTCAGACGCCAGAGAAGCAAAAAGAATAACTAGTACTAATAAGTGGGGTGGGAAGCTAGCGCTTTCTCCTCCACCTTTATTTTAACAAGGCTAAGGATGGTGTTTATATGAAAAAAATAAATAATTATGGATACTTGTTTATTTTACCTTTTTTTATAGTGTTCATTACGTTTACCATCTATCCGATTCTGTTAACGTTCTATTACAGTTTTACAAGTTATTCTGGTATGGGGAGTCCTGAGTTTATAGGGATAGCCAACTATACAAGACTGGTAACAGATACTTACTTTTTTGATGCTTTTTTAAATACCATATATATTTGGGGCATTAACTTTACCTTTCAAATTTCAATAGCCCTGTTATTAGCTGTACTATTTTCTGATATTCGTCTTAATATGAAAGGTTTAGGTTTTTTTAGAGCATTATTCTATTTACCAAATTTAATAACAATTGCTTCAGTAGCTTTGTTATTTGGCATATTGTTAGGGTGGCATCATGGAACAATTAATCATCTACTCTTAGATATTGGAATAATATCAGAACCTGTAAATTGGCTAAATAGTCCTACGACGGCACGATGGTCAGTCGGGTTAATCGGTGCCTGGATGTGGTTTGGGCATACATTCATCATTTTAATGGCTGGTATTTCTGGGATTTCAAAAGAATATTTCGAGGCTGCACTGATAGATGGAGCAAATCGTATTCAGACTTTTACGCACATCACTTTACCGTTATTAAAGCCAATTTTACTTTATGTTTTAATTACTTCTCTCATTGGAGGATTACAGATTTTTGATTTGCCAATGTTAATTACAGATGGGATGGGAGCTCCTGAAGGCGCTTTAAATACAATGGTTTTATATTTGTACAATCAAGCATTCCGCTTTAATAATTATGGATATGCATCAGCGGTAGCGTATGGTCTATTCATCATTACCGTAATTATCTCCGTAATAACCTTTAAAACTATGTACCGCAAAAGTGTGAAAGAGGGGTGACCGTTTTGAATAAAAGCAACATTGTAAAAGGTGTTATCTACACGTTTCTAATCTTACTGGTGATTATTAGCTTTATACCATTTTATATGATGATTATTAATGCAACACGATCTAACTCGGACATATTACAAAATGGTTTCACCTTATTTCCGGGCGGGGCGATCAAGGAAAACTATGAAATATTAATGAGTTATATGAATTTATGGAGAGGTTTTTTAAATAGCTTAATTATTGCATTGAGTGTAACTTTCGTGAGTTCCTACTTTTCGGCATTAACTGCTTATGGTTTTTGTATTTATAAGTTCAAAGGAAGCAACTTCTTATTTGTTGCAGTACTAGTTCTAATGATGGTGCCTGGACAACTAGGTTTGATTGGGTTTTTCGATTTAGTACAAACAATGGGACTACTTGACTCGTATATCCCTTTAATTATCCCGTCATTAGCATCACCGTTTGTTGTATTTTTTTTACGACAGTTTCTTATTACAGCAATGCCTATAGCAATATTGGAAGCAGCTAGAATTGATGGTGCAAGTGAATTTAAAATCTTCCATATAATTGGATTTCCAATAATGATGCCTGCGGTTGCAACGATGGCAATATTTACGTTTATCGGTTCATGGAATAACTATATTTTGCCACTTGTTGTGATATTCAGTCCTGAAAAGTATACCTTACCAGTAATGATGGGTGCATTAAGAGGGTCACAAGTAGCTCAGAATCTGGGTTCAATGTATCTCGGGATTGCCATTTCAGTAGTTCCCATTATGATTGCATTTTTATTCTTTTCTAAATATATTATTAGCAGTATTTCAGCAGGAGCAGTTAAAGAATAAGGAAGAGGTGTTTTAGTTGTCGCAATTTAATAAAGAATTTATTTTTGGCACAGCAACATCATCCTACCAAGTCGAGGGTGGGTTTAACGAAGGCGGTCGTTCCCTTTCTATTTGGGATACATTTTCAAGAATACCAGGAAAAGTTTTTAATGGAGATACTGGGGATGTTGCAATTGATCACTATAATCGCTATAAAGACGATGTCCAACTTATTAAAGAACTAGGTGTAGACTCATATAGGTTCTCCATCGCATGGCCACGGATTTTCCCTCAAGAAGGTGTCTATAACGAAGAAGGAATGAATTTTTATAAGTCCTTACTTGTTGAATTGCTAGAAGCAGGAATTAAACCCATGGTTACGTTGTATCATTGGGATTTGCCAATGTGGGCTTATGAAAAAGGCGGTTGGATTAATCGGGATTCTGTAAAATGGTTTCTAGAATTCTCAGAAAAGTGTTTTATTGAATTAGATGAATATGTCGATTCATGGATTACTCATAATGAACCTTGGTGTTCAAGTTTTCTAAGCTACCATCAAGGAGTTCATGCGCCAGGACATACAAATATGGAAGAAGGATTAAAAGCCGCACATCATATTCTGTTATCTCATGGAGAAGCAGTAAAGCTATTAAAAGAAAAATTACAATCTACTACCCCGATTGGTATTACGTTGAATTTAACACCGGCTTACGCAGCGACGGATTCTTATAATGATCGTATTGCTGTAAATAATGCTGATGGATATACGAATCGCTGGTTTCTAGACCCGATTTTCAAGGGGAGTTATCCACTAGACATGGTTAATTTGTTTTCAAACTATGTTCATGATTTTGATTTTATTAAACCAGAAGATTTGAAAACTATTTCAGTAGACTGTGATTTTTTTGGAATTAATTATTATTCTCGAGCAATCGTAGAATACGCTGGAAATACAAATTTACTATATAATGGTGCCTACTCAGACTATAAAAAAACAGCAATGGGATGGGATGTATCACCACGAGAGTTTAAAGAGCTAATCTACCGTATAAGACAAGACTATACAAATTTACCTATATATATTACTGAAAACGGTTCTGCTTACAATGACGTGTTAGAAGTAGATGGAAGTATACACGATCAAGAAAGAACGGAGTATCTTGAAGAACATATTACAGCGGTAAGGGAACTAAATGACGAAGGAATGAATGTTGCAGGCTATTTCCTGTGGTCATTGTTTGACAATTTTGAGTGGTCGTTTGGCTATGAAAAACGTTTTGGTATCTTTTATGTGGATTTTGAAACACAACAGAGATTTTGGAAGGATAGTGCAAAGCGTTATAAAGAGATTGTAAGAACGAGGACTGTTTAACTGTCTACTATTTTAGTATCTATTATTTAAATCGTAGATGAATTTTTTCTCCATTCAAGTGCCTTAGTTGAAATTATTATCATGTTAATTCTCGCTTCATATACTGACGTGTTGGAGGTCAAATGATGAGTAAAAAAATTCGTATCATACAATCATCTAAGTATAAAAAAGAACAATGGAATGAAGAAGGTAGCGTATTATTTCAACAAGGAAGTTCTACTAGTGGTAACGTGATAAATCTAAATCCCGAACTTGAATATCAACAATGGATGGGCTTTGGGGGTGCTTTTACAGAGGCGGCGGCATACAGTTTATCGAAAGTTTCTCCCGGTTATAGAAATGACATCATACAAGCATACTTTAATAAGGATATTGGTTTAGGATATACCCTCGGAAGGACACATATTAATAGCTGTGATTTCTCACTTGAAAATTATACATATGTAGACGACGGAGATACATCACTCGACTCATTTACAATCGAAAGAGAACTAAAGTATGTTGTTCCATTGATTAAAGAAGCTATGGCAGTGGCAGAAGTTCAGTTGACCATCTTATCATCACCATGGAGTCCGCCGGCTTGGATGAAAACAAATGGGGAAATGAACCATGGTGGAATGTTAAAAGAAGAGTATCGAAATTTATGGGCTTTGTACTATGTAAAGTATATTGAGGCTATGGAAAAAGAAGGTATATCTATTTGGGGAATTACTGTACAAAATGAGCCAGATGCAACACAAACATGGGACTCGTGTCGCTATACAGGGGAACAAGAACGTGATTTTATAAAGTACCACTTAGGACCTACTTTACAAAAAAATGGACTTGCCAATAAAAAAATTATTATTTGGGATCATAACCGGGATCAAATTGTAGAACGTACTAAAACTATCATGTCAGATTCAGAAGCAGCTAAGTATGTTTGGGGTACTGGAAACCATTGGTATGTTTCAGAAGAATTTGAGAATCTTTCAATCGTTCATGAACAGTTCCCGGATCACCATCTTATCTTTACAGAAGGATGCATAGAAGGTGGTGTGCAATTAGGTTCATGGCATACTGGGGAACGATATGCTAGAAATATTATTGGCGATATGAATAATTGGTTAGAAGGCTTTATTGATTGGAATCTGGTGTTGGATGAAAATGGAGGTCCCAATCATGTAGGAAACTACTGCGATGCTCCAATTATTGTTGATACTAAGCAAGACGAAGTTCACTATAACAGTTCCTACTTTTCCATTGGACATTTTAGTAAATATATCAAGCCTGGCGCTAAGCGAATTGGACTTGAATCTGCTATTAAAAAACTTTCAGTCACCGCATTTAAAAATGAGGACGGAACTCTAGTATTAGTGGCACTAAACGAGACAGAAGACGACGTTTCCTTTACGATTCAGCTTGCAGGTGAATATGTAAATTTGGTTGCTCAGAAACGGTCTATTGGTACATATATTATATAAATCTTTGCGAATATAATAAACCATCCCCAGCACAGCGTTGAGCTATGTGGGGATGGTTTATTTAGGTTTAAATGAAAGTAGTGTTAACTAGCTCGATATTTCATTAAAAATGGGAAAACGAAATAAATCGAAGCTCTCCTATACCTAATTGTCATGCATTGTTGAATTTCTTATGGTTTCTTCTTAATAAATCGTTTGATATAGACTACAGCAACAGCCAATAACAATACCACGATTAGTGAAGTACTATATAGTAGATTATTATTTGTTGAGTCTTCGTCACCCTCATTAACGTCTAAGTCGATGGATACTTGTTCAGTTGGTTTTTCTCCTATACCTAATTCAATTAAATCCTGGTCAGCTAATGTCAAAAGGGAAGTTTTTGAACAGTAACTCGCTTTAATGGTGCCATCAATTTCTTGTGCATACACTAAATATTCATTGTTTAGACTAAATTCATAGCCACAACTTGCTTCACTTCTTTCCGTATAAACAACAACTTGTGTTTGATTGACACCCTTCCAAGATTCATCCACTTCAAATAGAACAGCAATGGGGTCATCAGAAGATTGCAGTGACGCACTTTTATTTTTATCTACAATATCAATAACTTCTCCAGAGAAAACGGCCGAACTACGCTGTACTTCATCTTTCACAGAATTAGGCTCAACACATGAACAAGCATAACTAGTAGTAGCTGAATAATTTAAAAGGGAAATAAAAAAGATCACCAAGATCATAAATTTCACTGTATGGTTTTTTGAATTTGATCTTTCCAAATTAATCCTCCTTTTTTCCTTTTAGACGATTGTATGTGATGGCAAGTTACAATACATGTAAAAGATACTTTTTATAGTAGTGAATAGAAGGAAATATGGTAAGTGAATAAGTAAGTGATTTTTAAAAAACCAAACCCTGCACAGCGTTAAGCGTTGCTTGGTATGGTTTTTTCATTGGTGAAAAAATCAAGTATGACAAGGTGTCACATTTTGTTTGCGTTGTGACACCTTGTCATATATAATGAATTCTTGTCCAAATATGACAGGGTGTCACATTGAATCTAGATAGGAATGAAAAGATTGCCTAAACCAACCTTCATTAAATTACCCATAGATAAAAAAGAAACATTAATACGTGCAGCTATTAAGGAATTTTCAAGGGCTCCATTATTTGAAGCTTCCATTTCCAATATTATTAAAGAGGCGGGAATTCCTAGAGGAAGCTTTTATCAATATTTTGAAGATAAAGAGGATCTGTATTACTTTTTGCTTGATGACTCCTCAAAGCGGCTAAATGAGAGATTTATTGCGATATTAGTCAAACAAAATGGAGATTTAATGGAAACATTTATTGAATCCTTCGAGATGATGCTGATCAACTTGGAAAGCATAGAATCTCGTCAATTTTTCAGAAATGCCTTTTTGAATATGAATTATAAATCAGAAAACACATTGACTCCTGGGGTAAGTGAGGAGCAATTAAATACTCGATTGGCAGAGGTTGTGGCTTTGGTCGATCGCAATAAATTGAATATCAAGGATGAAATGGAACTGATTCATGTTCTCAAAATCATGAAAGCCATCACAATCCAAAATCTGATTCAAGTATTTGCAAAAGACTTGTCCATCGATGAATCCGTAAAAAATTATAAACTCGAAGTAAATTTGCTCAAAAAGGGACTTAGTAAAGAGTAAGTCTGTGCAACAAATTATGAGCGTTTTGATTTATTTTCTTTATCGTACATTTGCGCTACCGCACGTTTCGTATGAGTCAACAAGCATGAAAACCACATACTTGTGGGTCTCATTCTTCACGCTCTTGCGGCCATGCTAGGCGCAAATGTACTCTTTTGTTTTTCATGTGACATCAACAGCATTATTTAACATAGCTTCTCTATAGCTTCTAATAAATTGTGTTTGGATAGAAAGAAAGTCGTTTCCCTATTTTTTAAAACATAAGAAAGTTTATAAAATTGATGTGCTAAGAACCCAGTGTTCATGGTGTTTTAATATATGGAGACTAACATGCTAAAACGGAATTTCTCTGATGTGACTCTCGTTAATTCGAGTAATGTGAAGTCGTGATTACCTTTTTTAGAAACGTAATTTTTCTCTCAGTGGAAGTGGATTTTGATCAGTGATCTATCTTTGTTTAGTAATGGACTGCACATGAAAAATCGTCCACTAAATAGGGGTGTGGTGCTTTCATTAAAAGATAGGACTTTTTTTATTTTTTAACTATTTTGTTACCATTGTTCATTTTTAAAACGTGAATGATTGTAGTGAAAGGCGGCGAGAAAACATGTGCTCCTGCGGTTACTCGTCGCAAAGATAGTGGACGAATGACAGTTCGTCCACTATCTTTCCAGCGGGAAAGCGAGTCCAGGTGAGACCCCACAGTCGCTTGCGACGAGGAGGCTCACGGACCGCCCGCGGAAAGCGTCCGCCTGTAACGGAAATCACTAGACTTAAAAGAATGCTGTCCTATTCTTCAAGTTGTGTAGTAGGTTTTTTCGGTTTTTCTTAGAAAGTAGTTAACATAGCCATTTATAAAAAAAAAAATTACTAGAATAACAAAAATAGTTGGAGGAATACAAGAATGACAGAACAAAAGAAACCACCTTATGGCATTATAGCCATTTTATTTACAGGGGCGTTTGTGGCTATATTTACGCAAACTCTATTGAACATCGCATTGCCTTCCATTATGACAGATTTAAAAGTTGAGGCTGCAACGGCACAATGGCTCATAACGGGATATATGCTCGTGAACGGAATATTAATTCCAGCCAGCGCATATTTTATTCAACGCTATTCGAACCGATCCATTTTCATCTTGGCGATGTCGTTATTTTCGCTCGGTACATTGCTTGCTGGTTTAGCTCCGACTTTCGGTGTGCTTCTTGCAGGTAGAATGATTCAAGCATCTGGTGCTGCTCTTATGATGCCACTCTTGATGAACGTGATCCTAGTAGCATTTCCTATAGAGCGCCGAGGCTCAGCAATGGGGATATTCGGTCTTGATTGTTGCACCAGCAATTGGTCCGACACTTTCGGGCTATATTGTTGAACATTATTCATGGAGAGTATTGTTTTTCATCATCCTGCCACTGGCTTTGATCCCACTAGCATTAGGGATTTTCAAATTAAAGAATTTAACATTCCAAAACAAAGATTTGACATTGGATAAAATGTCTCTCGTCTTTTCAAGCCTTGGTTTTGGAGGAATCCTCTACGGATTTAGTGCTGCTGGACAAAACGGATGGAGTGACCCGTTTGTATTAGGGACAATTACCATTGGTGTTGTGTCGCTAGTAACATTCATCTTCCGTCAATTTAAATTAAAAGATCCATTACTTGAATTTAGGATTTACAAATATCCGATGTTCGCTTTGTCATCCGCGATTTCTATCGTCGTATCAATGTCAATGTTTTCTGCCATGATTCTTTTGCCGATCTATGTCCAGACGATTAAAGGAATATCACCGATTGATTCAGGTTTGCTCATGCTTCCAGGAGCTTTAGTAATGGGCTTTATGTCACCTGTCACTGGTAAATTGTTCGATAAGTACGGTGCCAAAGTACTCTCGATTACAGGGATGTCAATTGTAGTGATTTCCACTTATCTCTTCAGTGATTTAAGTATGGAAACGACGTATCTACAGATCATGGGCATCTACACAATTCGGATGTTAGGTATTTCAATGGTTATGATGCCGGTCATGACGAATGGCCTAAATACGTTGCCGATCAAAGCTTATCCGCACGGAACAGCGATGAACAACACCCTACAGCAAGTATCAGGTGCCATCGGATCTGCACTACTAATCACAGTCATGAATACACGAACGACTTCGACAGCGAACGACTTGGCTTTAAGTGGAGCAGACCCAGCCAGTATTATAAAGATCTCCATGTTGGAAGGAGTCAATCACGCTTTCCTCATATCAACGTTTATTGCAGCAGTTGCATTACTACTAACATTCTTCATTAAAAAGCCGAAACGACCGGTAACTGAAGAAGAGAAAGACCTCGCGGGTAAAAAGGTACCCTTTAAAAAATAATAAACTAAAGGCTGGACCGAATTCGGTTCAGCCTTTCCTATGTGCGCTTTTATGTTAAAGTAGGTATTTGTGACCATATATTAAAGTAGTGCCAATATACTAATATATGTTATATTTAATATAATGGATTTTTGTGTGATTAGTAAAATTAGGAAGTAATTTCGTATGAAACTGAATTAAATTTAAGTTTATACTAAAAACAGTAGATTTAAGCTTATGAAGAAAATGTCATTAAGACATGTTGGTAAATCCATTTTTGAGGTAATCGTTAATATGTTCATAATTCTCAACAGTAGGGCTCGCTCCGCATTCCACCATCAGACGTGGCAGATAATAGATACTGCTGCTAAGTCAAATTAGTCCTGCTGTTTTAAGGTCGCAAAAAATTAATGAACTTATGGCTAGTACCTACAGATACCGAGAAGCAAAGAAATCCGAGAAAAATAGGGAGTGTAGTGCTATATGGACGATGATTTATACTTTAAAACTGAAGAAAAAGCAGGGTTAATCATTGGGGATAAAGAGCTAGTTCAAACCGAAGGAAAAGCAGACCTTGCAGCAGAGCTAGTTATTGCGAATAAGGAGCTAGCCTTTCAAAATAAAGAGAAAGATAAACGAGCTGCAGAATTAATCATTGCAAATAAAGAACTTGCCTTTCAGAACGAAGAGAAGGCAGCCCGAGCAGCAGAATTAATTATTGCGAATAAAGAACTGGCCTTTCAAAACAAAGAGAAGGATAAACGAGCAGCAGAGTTAGTCATTGCAAATAGAGAGCTAGCCTTTCAAAATAAAGAAAAAGATAAACGAGCAGCAGAGTTAATCATTATGAATAAAGAGCTAGCCTTTCAAAACGAAGAGATTTCATATCTTAGCTACTATGATCAATTAACAGGTTTATATAACAGAAGATTTTATGAAGCAGAGTTAAAGAGACTGGATACGCCGAGGAACTTGCCTTTGACTATCTTAATTGGTGATCTAAATGGTTTAAAGCTAATCAATGATTTCTTTGGACATGCCATGGGTGATGAGTTGTTGAAAAAATCTGCAGAAATAATTAAACAAGGTTGCAGAGCTGATGATATTGTTTCCAGAATCGGCGGGGATGAATTTGTTATTCTGTTACCTAAAACGAATGGTTTTGAAGCACAGATCATTATCAACCGTATCTTGGAATTGGCTTCACTAGAAAAAGTAGGCTCAATTGATATTTCTATTTCATTTGGTTATGAAACGAAGAAGAATAAAGAAGATGAAATACAAGAAGTATTCAAAAAAGCAGACAAACATATGTATACGATTAAACTTTTTGAAAGCCCAAGTATTAGGGGAAATACAGTTGATATGATTATTAAGGCTTTTCATGATAAGAATAAAGGGGAGGAACAACACTCCCAAAGAGTGTCAAAACTATGCGAAAGCATGGGACAAGTTCTTGGACTATCTGAGTATAAAATTAAGGAACTCAAAACAGTTGGATTACTTCACGATATAGGTAAAATAGCTATAGATGAACTTATACTCAATAAGCCTGGCAAACTTACTGACGGTGAGTGGAAAGAGATTAAGCGCCATTCAGAAATAGGTCATCGAATTTTAAGTACACTAAATGATATGCCGAATATGGCTGATTATGTTTTATACCATCATGAAAGATGGGATGGGAAAGGCTATCCGAGAGGCTTGAAAGGGAAAGAAATACCGTTTGAGTCAAGAATAATAGCCATTGTTGAAGCCTATGATGCGATGACGAGTGAAAGGACGTATAGCAGTACTCTGTCAACTGAAGCTGCAATAGAAGAATTGCAATTACATGCGGGTATTCTATTTGATCCGGAATTGGTAAGCTTATTTATCGAAAAAGCTTTAGGGAATAGTTTGATAATAAGAACTTAAGAAAGACGAGTAATTACCTAAGCCGTTCAGTTTTGAATCACTTTTCTTGAATTATAACCCTAAATAGACACCCAATTAGCTATACATTTGGAAGTCTATTTTTTATTGATATATCAAGGTTTGTATTGATTTTCTCCTTAAAATAATCATCTCATTGACAGATCAATTATTGCTATTACAATTGTGATTGTAAACTAAGTATTTAGGTATCTAATTCGTATGATAAAGAGGGATGGAATTGCATTGACGTAAATATCACTGAAAAAATAAACAAGAAACCTGTTAACTGGGAAATAAATGCTTGTGTTTGGAAAAGAGAAGAAAACACTGAGTATTTCCTCAGTGTTTTTCTAGTTCTAATTTTTAGTAAGCCTAGTTTTCATCTCTACTTATTAAACTTAAGCACGAATTAGTTCAATATGAAATGATAATTTAATAAAGCATCCTGTTATCCCTTTAATAATTTGTGTTGTTTACTGTTTTTAGGAATGACTATCAATTTAGTAATTAAAAAAATACCAAGAAATATAAAACAACTTAAAACAGTTTTATCGCTTGTAACTAGATTTGACTGGATTATTTGTATTCCGACTAATACGTTTAATGTAAAAGAAATGAGAAAACCCAAAAGTGAGACAGACTCTAGATAGTATCCAATTAATGTCCTTTTGTAATTAGATAAATCTGTTTTTCTAAGTCGTTGGATAGTCATAATATGTTGGATTTGTCTAACTAAACCGTATGTTGTACCTATTATTACAAATACGACCATAACGTAACCAATTGAATCATCCACTATTTAACACTCCTCTTTTTTCGATTTTTCTAATATATTGCGCTCAACTAACCTGCATCATTAGTTCATTGAAGAAATATCTTTTATTTATTATACCAACAATATCCATTTTCACCTCTAAAATTTTATAAAAGCACCTCCAAATGAGGTGCTAATTTGGGTTATATTTGGCTGTTTATTTTGATAATAAAACAGGTTTGATTTGATCGTTTATTTAGGAATAAGTGATCCAAAACCGAACGGCTTAGCATTTACCACGCGTCCGTCCGTAACGGAAATCGACAGAATATTTGTATTTAGAATGTTCGTGTTTACATCCGGTTTTATTAATTATGAAATTGACTCAATTCGTACTATAATTCACTTCCATCATTCACTTATTATCGTGCAATAAGAGTTCAAAAAAATTCCAAAAAACAATTGACATTATTCTGAAGATGCAGTATTGTTTGATATTAACGAAAACAAACTTGAAAATTTAATAAAGTATCTCTTATCAAGAGTAGCTGAGGGACTGGCCCGTTGAAGCTCGGCAACCACTTATTTTCGAATAAGATGGTGCCAAATCCTACAAAACGTATACGTTTTGATAGATAAGAGAGGACTTTGTATTTAGTGAATTCTGCATCTCTCTGTCTTGTGAAGAGGGGTTTTGAATTTAATACATACTGTGCCTCTCTTTCTTATGAAAGAGGGGTTTTTTGTATTTCTACAATTTTTTTTAGTCTTGATGAAGTACTTTAAGGAGGTGATGGGCAATAAAAAAAGAGATGAAAGTATGACAGTACTTTCATCCCTTGTAACCATACGATAAACCCTGAGGAGGGCTTAGATCGCTTTACTATTTTAACATTTAAGCGTATTTACGTCCATGTCAGGAAAACCCTGAGGAGGAAGTTAAACATGAGTGAATTAAAATATGCGTATTGGGTTCCGAATGTAAGTGGAGGTCTAGTTGTCTCTAAATTACCCCAAGAAACCGATTGGTCATTTGAAGCCAATAAAAGATATGTGCTAGCAGCAGAAGATGCGGGTTTTGACTATGCCCTTTTGCAAACACGATTCTTTGCAAGTTATGGAGCGGAGTATCAACTTGAAGCGGCAACATTAGCAGCGGCACTTGCCAGTGTAACGAAAAAAATTAACCTAATCTCAGCTGTGCATCCGGGGCTATGGCATCCAGGTGTATATGCAAAAATGATGGCGACATTAGATCATATTAGTAATGGGCGGGCGGCAGTCAATGTAGTTAGTGGCTGGTTCAAAGGAGAGTTTACGGGATATGGAGAGCCTTGGCTTGAGCATGATGAGAGATATCGTCGTTCAGAAGAATTCATTAGAGTTCTTAGAGGACTGTGGACAGAGGAAGAAACCACGTTTAAAGGCGATTTTTATAGAATTAATGGGGCCCCACTAAAACCCAAGCCCGTTCAAAAGCCAAGTCCACCTATTTTTCAGGGAGGCAATTCAAGAGCAGCAAAAGAAATGGCTGCCAGAGTTTCAGATTGGTATTTCATGAATGGCAACACAAAGGAGGGCTTTAAAAAACAAATTGAAGAAGTGAAAGAGTTAGCTAAAATAGAAGGCCGAACACTCCAGTATGCCGTCAATGGATTTGTTATTGTGCGCGATACGGAAGAGGAAGCAATTGCAGTGTTGCGTGATATTGTGTCAAACGCTGACGTGGAAGCTGTGAAAGGTTTTGGGGATGCAGTGAAACAAGCGGGAGCTTCATCAAAGGAAAAAGATGGCATGTGGTCAAATTCCACATTTGAAGATCTGGTCCAGTATAATGACGGCTTTAAAACGGGGTTAATCGGTACTGCTGAACAAGTGGCAGATCGCATCATTGAGCTGAAGAAGTTAGGCGTTGACCTTATCCTGACAGGTTTCCTTCATTATGAAAAAGATATTAAGGATTTCGGTGAAAAAGTGATACCGCTAGTGAAGAAAAAAGAAGCACAATTACACAAGGAAGTGGTGAGCGTATGAAAATTATCGGCCTAACTGGAAGTTTATCATCTTCATCTAAGACATTTAATGCTGTTGACAAAGCCCTTGATTTTGCAAAGTACAATAACCCTGAGATAGAAACAATCCATCTCCATTTAAAGGATCTATCAGTAGGCTTTTGTGATGGTAGGGACCCTGCACTTTATGAAGGAGATACCAAATATTTGATTGATCAACTAGCAAATGCGGATGGCTATATTATTGGTTCGCCCATTTACCGCGGTACCTATACAGGTGCTTTGAAAAATGTATTTGATTTAATACCAAATGACGCTTTAAGAGGGAAGGTAGTTGGCTTCATTGCAACAGGAGGAACATATCATCATTATTTGGCGCTAGAACATCAGTTTAAACCCCTTGCAGGTTACTTCAAAGCGCATGTAGTCCCGGGCAGTGTGTACATTCATAATGAACACTTTACAAACAAAGAAATAAGCAGTTACGAAATTCTTGAGCGACTTGAAGCATTGGCAAGTGATGTAGTGAGCCTTACACGTTTGATCGATAAACGTTTTGAGGGAGCTGATCAACCTGCCATTCCGAGAAAAGTGCTGGTCTAGAAATGTACACATAAAAAAGGGAGGTAAAAGTACGGGAATACTTTTACCTCCAAAATAAAGATATGTAATCACTAACACCCTATCAGTGGATGTAATAATGAAATTATCTGAATATTTTACCATATGTAAGACTAGTAGTCTATGATACAAGCGCTTAATGAGCCGCTTTACAGGTACTAGACATTAATGAAATACCATATTGAATGATCCGTGACTGTTTGACTATAAAATAATTATCAATAAAACACAGGAGGTAGCATCCATTATGTCTATTGATTTATTGGAACGACCAACCTATTTAAAAAGTACAAGAGACTATTACGAAGAGATTCGAAAAGAAATCCGAAGCATTGTGAATGAAGTCATATTGCCGAACGCGGACATTACGGATGTAGAAGGACGTTTCCCGAGAGAAAACTTAGAGGCTTTAGTTAAAAATGGATGGGGAAATATTCTTGTCCCTAAGAAATATAATGGCTTGGACCTTGATCATGTGGCATTTGCCATAGTGGCAGAAGAAATCGGTAAAGCATGTGCGTCAACAGCACTTGTTTATGTCATGCATGTAGGGGCGATTCAAACCATCACTCTTTATGGAAGTGAAGACCAGAAGGAACGCTGGTTAAAACCGATTGAAAAAGGATGGATTGGAACATATTCTACTAGCGAAAAAGCATCAGGAGGACACTGGTGGTACAATTTCAGCCAAGCCAAGCGTAGCGGGGAAGATTATATTTTACATGCAGATAAATCGTTCACAACAAGTGCAGGTCAAGCCGATTTCTATGTCGTTCAAACTCGTAGCCCGGATGCTCTAGATGCAACGGATATTAGCTTTTTCATCGTAGACGGCAAGCTACCAGGTATTAAAGCGCAAATATGGGATGCCCTAGGTGTACATGGCAATCATAGTGGCCCAATTTCTTATCACAATGTACTAATTCCCAAACGCGATATCCTAGGTGGAGAAGGACGTGGGAAGGATATTCTGCTACACGGCGTATCTCCTATTTACCTGATCGGACTTGGATCTGCCTGGTTAGGTGTAGCTGAAAATGCACTTCAACTCGCAACGGAGCACGCGACGAAAACGGTTCACCGAGACTTTGACAATCGCATAGGCGATTATCAAGTAATCAGACAACAACTGGCAGAAGCTAAAATATTAATCGAGAGTACAAAACCTTGGCAAATCGATCTCGCTGAACAATTAATTATTTTACAATCTGAAGGAAGAGACCAAGGAGAGTTAACTTTGCCTCTTACAGAATTCAAAGTTCATGCTTCTGAAGTAGCGAATAAAGCGACGCGAACGGCGATGGATGTCAGCGGCGGTTATGGATACAAAAAAGGTCCAATCGAACGTCTTTTCCGTGATGCACGAGCTGGAATCGCCATGGGTCCATCCAATAATATTGCAAGGGAATGGGTAGGCAAGGGGCTTCTAGGACTTCCGCTCGAATTGTGGACAAAAGGTGGAGAATAACAGGCTTGGCACGTATTGATCTAGTTAAGCTTCATTTATAACAGGTCATTTCCTATATAAATGAACTATTTCATCTAACGAGGGCTCATTTGCTGCGATGTTGATGTCGATTAAAAGGGGGGATAACAGGCATTGCAAGTATTGATCTAGTTAAGACTATTTATGTTAGTTTCATTTCCATCTAGATGAAACTGATCCATCTTCAGAGCGGCTCATTTGCTGCGGTGTTGATGATTCACTATACCGTCCCAGGTCGAAACAATTTTTGGCGTTTATAACAGGTCATTTCCTATATGAAAAAAAATTCATCTTCAGAGCAGCTCATTTGCTGCGATGTTGATGATGTAAAAAAGCACCCTCAGTAAGAGAAATGATAAACAGGTAATTAGTAACGCGATAAATAGATTTACAATTTTGATTATTTAGATTAAAATAAAACCTACCAAATAACTAGGAATTAGGGGAGATTATATGACAACTCAACAATTATTAAAGGTGAACACAAGTGGAAAATGGGAAAGTGGTTTGAAAACGTCAATATCGGTTAGAGATTTTTCACCATTAATTGTTGATGAACCAAAAAGTCTAGGTGGTACTGATGAAGGACCAAATCCTGTTGAATATGTATTGGCTGGGTTGTCTAGCTGTACTTCCGTTATGATTGGGATCATTTCGAAAGAAAAGTCTTTTTCCTATCAAGGCGTAGATTTTGTAAATGATGGAACACTAGATTTACAAGGATTAATGGGAATCAAAGGGATTTCACCACATTTTCAAAATGTGAATTTTGACGTTATTATTAGTACGAATGAAGATCTTTCTCGGATAGAGGAATTAAAAGAAGAAGTAGAAAAAAGATGTCCTGTTTATAATTTATTAATAGATGCAGGTGTTAAGGTAGAAACAAATTGGATTAAGAAATAGGTTAGATTCAGAAATGATGTTAGTAGGTTGTGTTACTACAATGGGTTTTTCGATAATTCATTGAAGTCTTTTTATTTGCGACCAAACAGACAATCAATTTACTGTATATTTACTACACGCTGTCGTCCAGATTGTCGTAAACCAGTCAATGAACAACAAGTGGGTTAATTAATAAGGGAAGAATACTCCTTTTTTAATAATGATAATTGAATAACACTTCTTTTTATATGTGAACAAAAATCAGGCTGGATTACTCCCAAAGAATTGAGAGTAATCCAGCCTAAAGTGTATTTGTTTTTCTCATATCCCTTGGCAAATGAACTAAGGAACCATTTTCCTTAAAACAGGTATCTTTCGAATGATATATGTAATCATTGAACTGACAATTAGGATTATTATAACATTCAAGGGTATCGCAATAATGGAATGAAATTGAATATTTATTTTATCGAATACAGCGGCTAAAAGATAGTTGAGAACCAAAACATGAACTAAGAAAATTCCAAAGCTTGCTTGACTAAACCAATTTAGGAAGGCATTGATATCTTGTTTTGATTTAAACAAAATATCTTTAAATAAAGTAAATAATCCCACTGAAGTAAGCAATACGGTTATTGAGTGATACTCATACCAATACTGTTCTAGTACTCCTTGGTTTTTAATCGTTCCATAATAAGTTAAAAAGAATGTACCCAATAATCCAAGGATCAGTAAAATTTGGGAATACAAAATATTTTTCTTGGAAAATTGGTATTTTAATAAATAATAACCTAACACAAAATACCCTACAAAGTTTGTAACAAAAAATAACTCGATTTTTATACTAAAACCAACAAGATACACCATGAATTTTAATAAAACCGAAGCAAATATCCATAACCCTAAAAAATACTCGACATCTCTTTTGGATGAATGTTGCATTAGAATTTTTACTAATGGTGTAATTAAATACAACCCAATAATTGTATACATAAACCATAAATGATAGATGATATCATCTGTCAGTAATTTATAAATAAAATTTTTGGTTGAATAATCGTATTCATTACTGAAAGAACCTGCTAAATAATAGATAATACTCCATAATAGTAAAGGTATCGCTATTTTACTTATTCGCTTTTTCAAAAATTGACTATAGGGAAGAGAACGATTGTCATTTAAAAGAAGAGCTCCACTGATCATGATAAAAATTGGAACTGATGCACGTGCTAATGATTCAAAAAAGTTACCGCTAAGCCAACCTGACAAGCCTGTTTCAAAAGGATTAGCTCTGACCGCAGTAGCTGATACATGAATAGTGATTACAGCAATAGTCGCATAAATTCGTAAGTAGTCTAGATAATAAAATCTTTTCATTCTTTACACCCCTATAGATAGGTTTTTAATAACACTTATACTGTGTAAGAATAGCATATAAGATTTAATTTATGAGTTATCTCACAATCTTTAATTTTATTCGCATAGAGTATTCAAATGTTAATTCCGGATGCTCCTGGAATAACCACATAGCTTTTGCCTCATCCATCACGGAATCCCCACCAATACCGATTTCCCAGTATGGCTCAAAAATCATTTAAAACTTTTGCGCCATCTTGGATTATTTGTACGATATGGAAACAAAAATCAATGATATATATATAAAAAGCCATCATGTAGTGGATGATCATTCAATCCACTACATGATGGCTTAATTAATAAAATCTATCTAATTCTTAATACTACAACTTAAAAAGTAACATCCTCACCATAATAAGCGGCTACAAATAGATTTTTCATTTCCGCTTCTGTAGTTTCACGAGGATTTGTACCAGTACAAGGATCCGTCATGGCGTTAGCAGCCATCACATCTACATGCTCTTTAAATAATTCTTCAGACACACCGAATGCTTGTAGTGTTTTTGGAATCCCCATATCAGCATTAAGCTGATGAATATAGGCAACTAAAGAATCAACAAGTTCATCGTTTGTCTTGCCTTCTAAACCAAGTCTAGTAGCAATCTTAGCAAAGCGTTCTGTTACAACTGTACGGTTAAATTGAATGACATAAGGTAAATAAATCGCGTTGGCACGACCGTGTGAAATACCAAAAGTAGGACCACTTTTGTGAGCCAAGCTGTGTACATTCCCTAGTACCGCATTGGCAAAAGCCATACCAGCCATTGCTTGTGCGTTATGCATTTCTTTACGAGCCTCTTGATCACCATTATATGAAGCAAGAAGATTATCTTTAACGATTTCAGCAGCTCCGATAGCTAAAGAATCAGTGAAAACAGTACGCGGTTTAGCCACATATGCTTCAATACTATGCGTAAATGCATCCATTCCTGTATCCGCTGTGATGTTATCAGGCATACTTTCTACCATCACTGGATCAATGATTGCAATATCAGGAGTCAATTCAAAATCAGCTATTGGATACTTTATTTTGGTCTTTTCATCAGTGATTACGGATAAATTTGATACTTCCGCACCACTACCACTTGTTGTTGGAATACCAATAAACTTGGCTTTTGTGCGAAGTTTAGGCAATGTGAAAGGTATTGCCGCCTCTTCAAATGTTAATTCCGGATGTTCATGGAATAACCACATAGCTTTTGCCGCATCCATCACGGAACCCCCACCAATGCCGATAACCCAGTCTGGCTCAAAATCATTTAAAACTTTTGCGCCATCTTGGACCATTTGTACAGTTGGTTCTATATTAAACCCTTCAATAACTTTCGTTTCAACGCCTGCTTCGAGTAGGAGTCCTTCTATTTTTTCAAGGTTTCCGTTTTTCTTTACGGATCCTCCTCCGATTACAAGTGCAGCTTTCTTACCTTCGAGTGTTTTTAATCTATCGAGAGCCCCATCACCATAAAAGACTTCTCTTGGAATTGTAAAACGGTTCATAATAAGATTCACTCCTTCTGTTTTGTCTACAAGGATTAGTGTAAACCATGTAATTAATATAAGGAAGTACGCACTTATTTGTGATATAGTATCTAAAAAGATACTATGGAAGGACATGGTGATGTAGATGAAACGAAATATAGATGATTTGAATTGTGAAAAAGAATTAACGTTGTCAATAATTGGTGGTAAATGGAAAATGATCATCATTTGGTATTTGGGTAAAGAGGGAACGAAGAGGTTTAGTGAATTAAAAGCACTCCTTCCAAATATAACGCCTAAAATGATGACGAATCAGTTAAGAGAACTAGAGGCTGATCAGATTGTTCATCGGGAAGTTTATGCTGTGGTTCCTCCAAAAGTAGAATATTCGCTTACAGAAAATGGAGTGACTTTAATGCCGATACTGGAGTCGATGTATTCTTGGGGAAAAAATTATATGGATACAGTGGTAAATGAAGACGAAATTATTTAATAAAGTGAATATAAAAAGAGCAGCCGAAGATACAATTTCGGCTGCTCTTTCATATTTCACCTATTTAACAAGTAACTCTAATTGAATAGGTTGAATTGCTCTTTGTAGTGTCTTTGCTTCTTCTTTGTTTAAAGGAATTATGGGTAGGCGAACTCCACCAACATCAATGCCTCTCATATTTAGGGCAGCTTTAACTGGTGCTGGGTTTGGTGCAGCGAATAATGCCTCCATAATAGGAAGGAGGGTACTATGGATAGATGCTGCAACATCTAAATTCCCAGTTTTAAAGTTTTTAATCATATCTTGCATTTCATTCCCAATGATGTGTGAAGAAACCGAAATAACTCCAGCACCACCGATGGCTAAAACAGGTAATGTTAGCCCATCGTCACCACTATACAAGCTGAAGTTACTAGGTGTTTGGCTAATGATTTGAGTCATATGATTTAAGTCACCACTTGCTTCTTTAATCGATACAATATTGTCGATTGCCGAAAGTCTTACAATCGTTTCTACGGTCATGTTTACTACACTTCGTCCAGGAATATTGTATAGCATTACCGGCAATGATGTTGCCTGGGCGATGGTTTTAAAATGTTGATATAATCCTTCTTGAGAGGGCTTGTTATAGTATGGAGTGACGAGCATAATTCCGTCGACTCCTGTTTCTTCTACTCGCTTCGTTAAGTTGATCGATGCTCTCGTATCGTTTGATCCAGTTCCCGCTATAACAGGGACTCTTCCATTAACAACCTCTACAACAAATTTAATTAACTTAATTTTCTCTTGTGTGTCTAGTGTAGGAGATTCACCTGTTGTTCCTGCTACAACTAAACCATCCGTACCATTAGCTATCAAATGGTTAATTAAAGCCTTTGTAGCGATAAAATCAATCTCACCTTGCTGATTAAATGGTGTCACCATTGCTGTTAAAACTTGGCCAAATATCATTACTTTTCTCCCCTTTTATATAGTTTATAAAATATAGAGGTAGTGAAGGCCGTATTCTTGTAAACGCAAAAAAGCAACAACGAGGGTCCGCTGTTGCAATAGAAACGTAACTTTATTAGTCCAAGTCGTCCCTATGCGTGGATAGCCCTCCATATAGTTTGCCTATATGACAGTTCCGTATTTATTCAATAACAGAACCAGTTTTGAGAACATGAGATTCTCTCTACTTCGGCAAATATCCCTTTCAACAACCATTATAGGATCTCATTATCCTCAAATTGTTTACTATTGATGTTTGCGCCTCTATCCTCACTTCAAATATTTTGAAGTAAGAAAGTATTTAATTAAATCTACTTTACCAATAAAGCTTTGTAGATGCAAGGGAATATAATTAGTATTAGATAAATTAGGGAAATAATATAGAAGAGACGGCAGAAAACCACCTTCATCAGTAGGATTGATGAAGGGCACTGAAAAAGTTGATTTATAATTTCTTAGTTATGGACTAGTAAAGGTGATTTCCGTTTCAGGCGGACGCTTTCCGCGGAGCGAGCGCCAAGCCTCCTCGTCCGCTAGCGCTACCTGTGGGGTCTCGTCTGTCTCGCTTTTCCCGCCGGAGTCGCCGCCTTCCACTTCAATCACTTGTTAATGTCGCAGTAAACCTCAAACGAATTATGACCTTGCTGAAGGAATCATAGTAAGCAATACGAAATGTCGCCTTTTTCAATTTAAACACACTTATAAACTTTAATAATGTAAGTTTTTCAACGATTGATGAAGAGGGGAGTTGCAAAATCTTAGCACTATTCCTGAATTTATTTCGTAGTAGGAGTTTCTTTCTCAGCTGGCTTCAAGTCCAACCATACTTTTAGATATTCTGATAAATTAAAGAAATAATATCGGTAGAGACGGCAGATGCTTTCCTAATTGGTTGACTAAAGATGTGACACTTATTCCACGGAGAGAAGAGGCCAAGGATGCAATTTCGGCCACCATTTAATATCTTTAACTATAATCATTAGTCCAACTCCAAAAAAATTTTTCCAATGTTACTAACTGAAATGGGCTATTCATATAGTGAAAGCAGATGCTAATCCTTACATATTAATAAAAATCTCGAGGTGAGATAATGATTAATCGAAAAAAACCTGCCCAGTCTAGTTTGGAAAGAGTGAATGAATTGGAGCTAAAGTTAAAAGAACTGAAAGAAACACCTAACAGTTTTCCTCTGATCAAAAGGAAAAGCAGTTGAGAAATGAATTGATGAGATTGAAAGTCAAATTGAACATGGTGAGTGACGAAGAAAAGGTTGGCTTTATAGAAGAACTGATGGAAAATGCTTTATACGCAAAGACTGGAGAGTATCGGGATTCTAACGCAGCGACTTATGTATACAAAAATATTCTTCAGATTGACCGCGATAATCCGGAAGCCCATTATCGTTATGCGTATTTAGAATATGACAATAGACAATGGTTGCGATTGAACATTTTCAATGGGCGATAGACATCCATAAGAGAGATACATCTAAATTTCCATTAGCTGAAGATCAGCTTAACAATAAATGAACAAGAAAAGCCATAGGCCAAATTTGTCATGCTGGTTGGGTATTAATCCGCAAAAATTTTACAAGGAAAAACCGTAATAAGTACACCTGGGATTAAGGATGATATAGAAAATGCAGGGGCAACATGGTTGGATGAAACTGTTGTTGTGGATGGCCACCTCATCTCTAGTAGAAGACCGCCGATTTTATCTGATTATACAAGAGAGTTTATTGAAGTTCTAGCAAATAAAAATAAGAATAACTTAGAGTTGGACAAAGAAGGAATTTTTTAGCTCTTAAATTTTACATTATGTAAAATGCTAATAGTTTAGAAAAGAATTACAATAT
Source organism: Paenisporosarcina sp. TG-14 (assembly GCF_000297555.1). NCBI lineage: Bacteria > Bacillati > Bacillota > Bacilli > Caryophanales > Caryophanaceae > Paenisporosarcina > Paenisporosarcina sp. TG-14. The sequence goes on along the minus strand of NZ_AMGD01000028.1, from coordinate 58,025 downwards.
TATGAAAGATATAATTTTTCATAATATTTAAACTATTATCAAATAATAAGATATTCTACTTATGAGGATATAGTGATTGATAAGACTTTTTTTCGACAACTATGTATCGGGGGAGATTCTATGGCATTTGGTGCGAGTATGGTAATTAATGACGTGACAAAATATTATAAAAATAATTTTAAAGCTGTAAACAATGTAAATCTTGTTGTTGAAAAAGGGGAATTCTTAACTATCTTGGGCCCAAGCGGATCTGGTAAAACATCGCTTTTAAAATTAATTGCTGGATTTGAACCATTGAGCGAAGGGTCTATCAAATTAAATGATATTGATATCTCAACGGAAGAACCTTATTTACGCAATATAGGAATGTTATTTCAAAACTATGCATTGTTTCCCCATATGACAGTTTTTGAAAATGTTGCTTACCCTCTTAAACTTCGAAAATTATCAAAAACTGAAATAAAACAAAAAGTAAATGAAATTTTAGAACTCGTGGAACTAACCTCCTTTTTAAATCGGTATCCTAAACAATTATCTGGGGGACAGCAACAACGAGTAGCTCTAGCTAGAGCAATTGTATTTAATCCACCTTTGCTCCTTTTGGACGAGCCCTTGGGTGCACTTGATAAAAAGCTTCGTCAAACAATGCAAATTGAGATTAAGAGAATTCAACGAGCCGTTGGAATTACTACGATTAGTGTCACACATGATCAAGAAGAGGCACTTACGATGTCAGACAGAATTTGTGTAATGAAAGAAGGAAAGGTAATGCAGGTTGATACTCCAGAAGGTTTGTATCGTAGACCGGCTAATCAATTTGTAGCTGAGTTTATTGGGGAGATTAATCTTTTTGATGGAACGATCGAGAGTATAACTGATAGAAAGGCATATATTAGGCTTGTAAACGGTATGGTTTCCGCTGTAGCCCTTGAAAATCCTAAAGATTTTGTTAGCCAACAGAATGTTTTACTTGCAATTAGACCTGAGGAAATAAGGATTTCTAAAGAAAAAGGAACATTTGACACTGAATTTAATGTAAAAGTAAAGGAATCCATTTATGTAGGTGAGGCGTTGAATATTACTACCACATCGCCATTTAACAAGGATATCTTTATAAAAATCCCATCCTACCTAGCTAGGGAAATTAAAAACGAGAATGAGATTTACATAGGTTGGGATTCCACCAACGCAACGATTGTTTTACGTGATGACCAAGACATTACAGAAGAACAAGCAACTGTAAAAGAAGAACCCATTAGAAAAGTGGTAATGACAACTAGTATTCCATAAAGTCTGAGTATGATAGTTACTTCAGAAATTGAAGTCTATATAGAAGAAGATAGGGGGAAACGCAATGAAAAAGATGTTATTTATCATCCTTTCAATTTTTACTCTAGTAATATCAGGGTGTAGCTCTAATTCTTCTAGTGGAGGATCTGGAGACTCAGGTAGTAATACACCGACAAAAACAGAAGGAAGCGATCAACTAGTTATTGTTGACTGGGGAGGCGCGATAACAGAGGCCCATGCAAAGGCAGTTTTTGAACCTTTTGAAAAAGCAAACAATGTCGAAATTATTATTGAATCCCCAACTGACTATGGGAAATTTAAGGCAATGGTTGAAAGTGGTAACGTTGAATGGGATGTTGTAAATGTTGATAGTGATTTTGTAATTCGTGGTGCAAATGAAGGGCTTTTAGAACCTCTTGATTACGATGTTATTGACGAAACAGGTGTTATGGAAGAACTTATTCATGAACATGGGGTTGGAGCAGAACTTTTCTCGGTAGCAATCTCTTATAATACAGATGCATTTCCAGATGGAAGCCAACCTAAAAACTGGCAGGAGTTTTGGGATACAGAAACATTCCCAGGAGCTCGCTCGTTATGGAAGTATCCGACAGGAACGTTTGAAGCGGCATTGCTTGCAGATGGTGTAAATCCGGAAGAATTGTATCCGCTAGATGTTGAGCGGGCACTTGCAAGTCTAGATAAAATTAAGGAAGATATAACTGTTTGGTGGAATACTGGTGCACAGCCGCCACAATTACTTGCAAGTGGTGAAGTAGGTCTTGCAGGAGCTTGGAATGGTCGAGTTTTGGCCGCTAAACAAGAAGGTGCACCTATAAATGTGGAATATAATAGTGCTATTCTAATGGCAGATTCATGGGTAGTGCCAAAGGGTACAAGTAATAAAGAATTAGCAATGGAGTTTATTAATTTTGCTGTAGCGAAAGAACAGCAAGCTGAATTTTCAAAACTAATTCCTTACTCCCCAGCTAATTTAAATGCGTTAGAGTTACTGGATGATGAAACGGTTGGAGAACTTGGTCAGACCGGGAAAAATCGTGAATCTCAAGTTATTGTTGACTTAGAGTGGTGGGTTGAAAACTTTGATGATGTAAATACTCGTTTCCAAGAATGGTTATTAGAATAGTTTAAGGATAAAAAAGGGATGTGATGATATGAGTCTTCCTCAGGAAAGGGTGGCTATTCCTCCAGTAAAACAGATAAGTAGAAAGTTACCTAGAATACCCGGATTAAAGTGGACACTTCTCATAATTCCTGCAGCATATGTTTTAATTCTTCTAGGAATATCACTAGTAGGGTTATTGAAGTTAAGCATAATGGGGGACAACGGCTTTACGCTGGAATATCTCGCTGCTTTCTTCAGTAAAGCTGTGTATATGCAAGTCTTGTGGATTACGTTTAAAACGGCTTTACTTGTAACGTTTTTCTGCTTGTTGCTCGGTTATCCAGTTGCGTATGCTTTAGCTAAAATGGAAAACGAGAATTGGCGAGATGCGATATTTGGTATTATCCTCGTTTCGTTCTGGATCAGTTTACTGGTCCGGACATTCACGTGGATGATCCTATTGCGATCAAATGGAGTAATTAATCAATTTTTAATGACGCTTGGAATTATTGATGAACCAATTAAACTTCTTTATAACACAACAGGTGTGGTTGTCGGAATGACTCATATTTTGCTTCCATACATGATTTTAAGCTTATACTCCGTAATGGTTAGTATTGATAGAAGCTTCATGCAGGCTGCAAAAGGTTTGGGAGCCAAACCATGGAAGGCCTTCATTCAAATCTTTGTACCTCTTTCTTTACCAGGTGTTTTATCGGGATCGTTAATTGTGTTCGTACTAGGAATCGGGTATTTTATTACCCCAGCACTGTTAGGTGGAACTCAGAATTTAATGATTTCACAATTAATTCATGATCAGGTAAACATTGTTTTAAACTGGAACTTTGCTGCTGCAATTGCTATTATATTACTCGTTTTTACAGTTGTCTTTTTAGCAATATTAGCGTTCCTGACCCGAAATAGTTCTGTTTTGGGAGGGGAGAATTGATATGTGGTTATATGTGGTCGTTACTATTATTTTAATTCTGATGATTGCGCCTATTTTAATCATTATCCCATTGGCATTTGGCTCATCACCATTTTTTGTATTTCCGCCAAAGGAATTTTCCTTACGATGGTTTGAGAATTTCTTTACCAATGGTCAATGGACAAGCTCTTTATTTAAAAGTCTAGAAGTAGCATTTATGACATCGATTCTTGCGTGTGTATTAGGAACAATGGCTGCACTTGCTGTCTCAAGATTGGATTTTAAAGGAAAACAAATTTTCATGGGCGTAATGGTGTTACCAATTGTCGTTCCACTCATTGTAGTAGGTATTGCTTTGTATCGACTCTATTCCGATATTCAGCTTGTTGGTTCAACACTAGGGCTTGTTATGGCCCATTCTTTACTAGCACTTCCAATTGTGTTTGTAACTGTTTTAGCTAGTTTAAAAGGCTTTGATCGTGATCTGGAGCTTGCCGCGATGAACTTAGGATCGACGCCAATTGGTGCATTTTTCAAAATAACGCTACCCATTATTAAACCCGCGGTCTATTCAAGTGCATTATTTGCATTTATTACGTCACTAGACGAAATTGTTGTCACTATTTTTATAGGAGGATCTCAGAATCCTACCTTACCGAAAGTGATGTGGGAGCAAATGCGGAGTCAAATTGACCCAACCATTGCAGCGGCTTCGACATTATTAATTACAGCAACGATTGTCCTTTTTATTAGTCAAAAGTTATTAAGGCTTCGTCAAAGAGGGATTTAAAAAATTTTAGTAGGAGGCTTTATATGGGACAAGATGAGATTAAATATGGACCAGATACGTCAGGGAAGGCTCCACGTTTTACCGGGATTAGTACGTTTATGAAATTCCCTCATACAAATGATCTAGAGGGCGTGGATGTAACTGTTGTTGGTTTACCGTTTGATACCTTATCAAGCTATCGAAGTGGTTCGCGTTTTGGGCCATCCGCAATTCGGGAAATTTCCGGTTTTTTAAGACCTGCAAACGGATATCATAAAATCCATCCGTTTCGGTATTTATCTGTGACGGATTATGGTGACCTTCCACTACTTCCAGGATACCATGAAGATACGTATGAAATTATCGAGAAGGCATATACGAAGATAGCCCAGGCAAATGTTGTACCAATTGGTTTAGGTGGAGATCATTCTAATACGCTAGCTGAACTACGAGGATTAGCAAAAGTTCACGGTCCACTTAGTCTTATTCAGTTTGATGCACACGGTGACACGTGGGATAATTATTGGGGGAAAAAGTATACACACGGAACCCCATTTAGACGTGCAATGGAAGAAAATATTATTGATCCACATACCTCCATCCAAATTGGGATGCGTGGCACACTTTATGAGCCAGATGATTTTGATGAAGCTAGAGGATTTGGCTTTGATTTAATTTCTGCAGAGCAAGTGAGAGAAATGACTGCTAGCGAACTAGCTCAACGTATAAAAGCAAGAGTTGGAGATAGACCAGTTTTCTTTACGTTTGATATCGATTTCTTTGATCCTTCTGTGGCTCCCGGAACAGGCACTCCTGAAGTTGGGGGATTCACAAGTGCAGAGGGGCTAACCTATATGAGAAAGTTAACGGGTATTAATTATGTTGGCTTCGATGTTGTTGAAGTTTCGCCATCACATGACGTTAGCCAAATCACATCCTTATTAGCAGCAAATATAGCGTATGAATTTGTTTGCTTTCAAGCGGTAGCTAAACGTGCATCAGTAACAGAACTAGCTAAGTAAGTAGATGATTCATTAGACGTAGGTTTTTGTAGTGAGAGTTAAATATAATTAAGCAGTCCCTGGACAGAAAAAATTAAGGAATATGAAGCATTTTATGAGTATTAAAAAGGAGTTAATACTATGAATTTAACACAGGTAATTTTCAATACATGTTTGAGGAATTCTATTTAGACAATCAATTCCTGACAAACGAAGAGTGGCAAAAGCGAAAGAAATCCATTAATATGAACATTGTCAGTACTTAAATTTTCTGTATTACATGGAACAAAAAATATGGAGAAGATATGCGATTTTCAGAACTCAGTATTTTGCTGAGTTTTTTTGTTTCTAAAAAATATTGAAAAATCGCAGGAAATAATATGAAAAAAATTGATATAATGAAAAATTCAATTGAAAACCTCCTTCATCAGTTGGATTGATGAAGGGGGGAGTTGCAAAAACTTAGTACTATTCCAGAATCTATTTCAAAGTATGAACTTCTTTCTCAGCTGGCTTTAAGTCCAACCATACTTTTAGATAACCCTGTTCCGCTAAAGCTTTAATTAAAATGATAATAATTGGGGATATTAATAGACCTATAAACCCTAAGATGTTGATACTTATAATGAGTGCAGCTAGCATAACAGAAGCTGAGACACCTAAAGAGTCTCCTATTATTTTTGGCTCTAGTACTTGTCTTGTTCCTAATACAACGACAAGTAATGCAATTAACCATACAGCTAGAAAGATATTTTCAGTAATGAATAAATAAATAATCCAAGGGATGAATAAAGTGGAGACACCCAATAGTGGTAAAACATCAAAAATACCGGCTAATATGGCAATCGTTAATGCATTCTCTACACGAAGGATAAGAAGTACGATTAAGACAACGATAAAGGTAACTCCGATTAGTTTTAACTGAGCTTTCATGTATCCTGAAATGCCTTTTAACACATTCTCTTTTAAAAATGAAAAAGAAGTTTTTACACCTTGAGGAGCATAGGTATTATAGAATTTCTTCCAAATTTTAATATCTAAACTCAAAAAGAAAGCAAAAAAGAACCCCAGGGTTAAGTTAGCTATGATTGTAATACTAGAAGAAAGTGTTGCTAATAGACCTAGTAAGAACCCTGAAAGTAGTGTCGAGATTTTTGCTATTGCAGTGGTTGTGTATTCTTTTGTTTTTTCTAAAGCTTCTGGAGGGATATTATTAATATTCCCTTGAATAAAATCTGTTTGGTTGACAATAAAATTCTCAAATGATGCAGCATATTGAGGGATGGACTGTGATAATTGTTGCATTTGTGTAAAGAAAATAGCTCCAATTGTTGTAAAGATACCAAGTATGACGATTATAAATAGAGAGAAGGATAGTGTAGTTGCTATTCCTTTATTTAAGCCCTTTCTATTAAGGAACAAAGCCAGAGGTTCAGTGATTGAATAAATGATTAAACCAATAAATATCGGTGCTGCAATTTTGAGTAAAAACTCTGAACCTAATAATATGAAATAAAAGGTTGCGATCATTAATAATATGTTAATGAACTTTTTGTAATGGTTTTTATAAAATGTTAAAAACATAAAAACACCTCTATCTAACTGGATTAGTTGAAATTAATTACATATTAGGACTTCCAAATTATATCACCTTTTAGTGGTTTGCCTAAGGATATTTTTAGGGGGCCGCAGTTTAAATGCAGCTAACTATTAATATTTATCTTATAGAATTCAAATTTAGAGTCAATTTTCTAATAACTTATCGAATTCTCAGTCATCATACGACCTATTTCAAAAATAGCCGCAAACTCAGCATTCATGACAGGAGAGATTTTACTGCCATCTTCTTTCCGATAATAATTAACACCATCACAATACTCATACTCATACACATTACTAATATCATACACATTTTCTGGAATAATATGGCCTTTACCTTGAATTATTCCAGTCGATATTGAATGATTTCCACCACCAACCCATGCAACCCCCATAGGCAACCATAAATTTACGTAGTGATTATTGTGATCTTGACGCCATTCCCCACTTTTTCTTCCTTCCCCAATTTGAGCAATACAAGTAACCAATCTTGATTTTTTCCATGAACAAGGCAATACTAGGTCTCGATTTAATGAAATTACTTTTTCCGTTTTTAGTTCACTCATTACATCCACAAAATTAGTACCATCCTTTGAAATCGAGGCTGATGGATCGAAAAGCACTTCTTTGGAAGACAAATTAGGTATTAGTGCTTCATCTCTTTGGTATAAAAGAGTAGTTAAATATTTAGATTGCAGTTGCCTGCCGATTAATCTAACAACATCAATTAAAGGATGTTCATTCTCTTCTATTAATCTTTCTTTACTCTTCTTAAAATCCTTTGCCTGGTCCAAAACTGATCTAGAAAATCTCATAATACTATCGAAGTTGTTTTTAATTTCTAGATTAGTGGATGATTTATGCATTTTGACTGAGGATTGTTTGATGCGTTTAGACTGTTTATTCTTAAATATGAACAAATTACTGCCTCCTTCATATGTAAAGTAAACATATGAAGTTAACTGGTTGTAAATTCCTCGATATTTTCTAAATTGGGATTGTCTAAACTAAAATTAATTGGTTGTATTACAGATAGATCTTGGGAAGGGTCAGAAGTTCTACTATTAAATACAAGACACATAGCAGTATGGACGGACTGTGCATTACCACTCATTACCCTAGCTTATAAATTTGAAATAAGTTTCTTACAAAACACTTTTAGTGATAGTATCTATCTGTGGTACAATCTTTCAAAAGGAGGGATATCCTTGAAATCCATTCTAAGTATTGTTATTTCAATTCTTGTAATAGTTTTATTGCTTAAACTAATAGGTATATTGTAAACAGTCACAATATCCACTTTTAAATAAAAAGTCAGTTGTTTTTTCCAGGTTCTGCTTCCATATGTTAGTTATCATGCTTGATTGTTTCATTTTGGTAACGCCGTCGTTTGGGGTGCATAAGTGCCTGGGAAAAAAATTGATTCCGTCTTGATAATTACTAGCCCTCTTTTTTTACTGCACTTGATGAGTCTCCTGTTTCTTCAAACTGTGAATTAATAACTATCTCTAATTCTGAATGAAGCTCCCATTATTTTACTTCGCTCCTCCAATTCACTCCCGTTTATTTTTAAATAAAGTGAAAATAGTTTCCCAATTCACGGACGGTTGCGTTTCTGTGTACGAAACTTTTTGATTATAAAATGCAATTGCATATAATACTTCAAGAATTCAATAACCATTATGGTTTTGGATTTTTTTTGTATAGATTATTGAGTTGTCATTAATTTTTGGGTGTGATTCATAAAATGAACCTACATTAATATATCTTCGTGTTGGTTAAATATATTACGACAATAGGGGAGATTGTCTGAACTAAATAACTGTAAAGTCAAAGCGAAGGTCGGTCTGATAACTGGAACAGTAGTATATCAATGGATTGGATATAGAGTATATTGTCCTGCTGTGTGGATGTTATCTACAAAGGATATACAGTAGTTGAAAGAGTTACCTCCGCGCAAAATTGTACACGGGGGAGGTATAGAGAATTCGAGAGAAATGGATACAAGTTAGGCGCTAGAAATTAAAGAAGATCATGCCAATCATAACTTTAAGAAAAGAGGTATTTCATAGAATAAAAAGAAATAAAAGGGAATTCACATAGTGATGTAGAATGTAAGCCTTAAAGGCTATATCGGAATAATTGGAATTATTATAAATTACACCTTAGGATCTTACTTACATTTATAGCTATAATAGATATTTTTCAACCAATAGTGATAGTTTTTTAAAGCATAAAAGCTATTCAGTAGCTCCACCCCCACCAAACACCACCATATTAGTATCTATAGGTAAAATGTAATAAAGATCAAGTAAATCTATATAAAAAGGTTACAAGCATTCGTCCGCTGAAATTGATGGAGATAGGGTGCAATAAATTAAACTGAGGGGAGTTTCTATAGTGGCCATTAAATTCAGAAAAAGTATTAAGATCGCACCAGGAGTTCGTATGAATGTAGGAAAAAAAGGTGTTGGGTTTTCAGCAGGTGTTAGAGGTGCTCGAGTAAGTACTAGTTCAAGAGGAACAAATGTATCTGTAGGTATTCCAGGATCAGGGGTATCCAGTTCGCATCGCATTTCAAGCTCGAAATCAAAGAGACCACAACGTACCCAATATGATCGAATCCAAGATAAACAAGGGAAAGCAACCGCCACTAATAAAGCAAGATTATCAGTAGAACAATACAATGCTCATGTTGAAATGCTTACTACAATGCATCTTGAACCTTCATCTATAATTGATTGGGAGGAAAGAGCAGCATGTCCTCCACCGTTTGAATCACGTGAAGATGGTCCGTCCTACATGTTAGCAAATAAAATATTAAATCAATTCAAACCTAGTTTACGAGATCGTTTTTTTAATCGTGTGGAGCAAAGAAAATTCTCTTTACAACAGTTGTTGGTTGACGCTGAAGTAGAAGACAAAAAAATATTGAGTGACTGGAATCTAAGTATTGAGCAAACGCAAAAGATTTTAGCTAATGATTTAGCTGAATTTGAACAGATTTTAAAGAATTACCGTCCCTTCGATGACATTGAAGATCTTCAAGGAAAAGTCTCCTATACATTCCCGCATCCAGGTACAGTTATTGCACGACTAGAAATCGAGTCAAACGATACAGTTCCTGAAAAAACACTTAGCCTTACCGCTACTGGTAAGTTATCTGAAAAGAAAATGGCCAAAGGAAAATACCTTCTGCTTTATCAAGATTTTGTATCAAGTGGAATGTTACGAATTGCTAGAGAATTCTTTTCTCTCCTTCCGATGCAAACAGTTATTGTTCACACATATGGATATAGTCAAGCCGTAGCACCTCCTGAATATGGGTGTATTCTTTCAATAAAAGTTAATCGTGCTGATTTGGAAGATATAAATTGGGAGTCAATCGACTGTTCGGAAATGATTGAACAATTTGACCACAATATGAAGTTTTTAAAAACAAAAGGCTTCAAACTAATTGAGGAGGTGCAATTGCTATGAAATTATTTGCAATAATTGGAGCAATAATTCTATTAATTCTCTTATTCCGGTTCCCACTCTTTACTATAGGTATAGGAATCGCGATGTGGGCTGTATATGAATGGAAGATAAATAAAAAGCTTCATGCCCAGTCTCGTAAACCTGCAGCCATTTTATCAATAGGTATGGTTATGGCATTAACTGGTTGTATTATGATTGTAAACGAACCAATTATTGAAGACACTACTACAGAGTCAGACGTAGCAGAAGTTGCTACTGAAGAGAAAGATACCGATAAAGAGAAAGTTGCAAAACAAACGGAAAAAGAAGAAACTGAGCGTTTAGCAGAAGAGGAAAAGGAAAAAGAAAAGGTAGAATCCATAGCCAAAGAGGAGGAGCTAGCCAAAGCTAAAGAAGAGGAATTAGCTAAAGCTAAAGAGGAGGAGCTAGCTAATGCTAAAAAAGAGGAATTAGTTAAAGCCAAAGAGGAGGAACTAGCTAAAGCTAAAGAACAAGAAGCTTTAAAAACTAGCTCCACCACGGATCTAATTCCAGTAACACTTGTTAGGACTGTTGATGGTGATACTGCAGTTGTTAATTACGAGGGAAAAAATCTATCAGTTCGTTATCTATTAATTGACACTCCAGAAACAAAGCATCCTCAAATGGGTATTCAACCTTTCGGACCTGAAGCTTCTAATCGAAATAAAGAGCTCATTAACTCAGGTAAACTTGCAATCGAATTTGATATTGGCGAACGAACTGACCGTTATGATAGATTACTTGCTTATGTGTATGTAGACGGTGTATCAGTACAAGAAACTTTAGTGCGTGAAGGCTTTGCGAGAGTCGCCTATATCTTCCCTCCAAGCACTAGGCACTTAGATGTCTATAAAGCAGCTGAAAAGGAAGCGAAAGATGCTGGTCGCGGAATTTGGTCAATTGAAGATTATGCAACTGAAGATGGCTTTGTAAGTGACGAAGCTGTTGCAGAAAAACCCAAAGAAGTACAGGAAACACCAAAAGTATCAACTCCTCCAGCTAAACAGGAGCAAGAGTTTTTCCAAAACTGTACTGAATTGCGAAAAGTATATCCAAACGGTGTAGCGTCAGATCATCCTGCATACCAACCTAAGATGGATAGAGATAAAGATAATTTTGCCTGTGAAGCTTAGCTTCATAGTTTTCACCTCTTCTAAAAGAAGGGGTCTTCTTTTTTTGAAAATAATGCGTAAAGTAAAAATATCCTCCTTTAGTTGTTACTTCTGTTGCTTCTCAGGCTGAACTGCTGTTTGCAAATCCTACATTAATATATTTTCACGTCTTCTAAGTAATAATACAAAAAACCCAAAATTTTCATTGAGAGGTGCTAAAATAAACTTATCCATTATTCGGAAAATTAACTATAGCAAGATTGAGGGGAATTCAATGATAATTTACAATGAAACGTCTTCCAAATTTATCGATCATGTACTTGAGAGAAGTATAGGGAATGTATTGCTCACTAATATCCAAGAAAAAATGAATCGATCAGTTTCTCCTAGTGAGCTTTTATCATGGACTAACTCGCTACCGCAGATGGCAAAGATATTAAGAGATGCGGAGTTAAAAGAAGATACACATGTGCTATTAGAATATAAATTGCCATCTACTGAGAAGCGCATTGATTTTCTCATTACAGGTGAAGACAATAATGGGAAGCAAAATGCAGTTATTGTGGAATTAAAACAGTGGCAACAATCAAAAATTGCAGAAGGGGACGGGATCGTTAAGACGTTTTTGGGGAAAAGAGTTCGTGAAACAGTCCACCCTTCTTATCAATCCCTTTCTTATAAGCGTTATTTAGAAAATTTTAATGAGGCTCTTTATCAAGATTCTTCTATTAACTTAACGTCATGTGCTTATTTGCATAATTATATTCCTAGTAGAAATCGAGCAGAAGAACCTCTACTGAATCAACGATACGCATCATACGTAGAACAATCACCAATCTATTTTCAATTTGATGATCAATTATTAATGAAGATGATTAAAGAAGCTGTATCTGAAGGGAAAGGTACGGAAATTGCGAAGAAAATAGAAGAAGGTAAAATTAAACCTTCCAAGAAATTAGTAGAAGCAGTGAATTCTTTATTTGAAGGTAACGAAGAATTCATATTACTGGACGAGCAAAAGGTAGCTTATGAAAAGGTGTTATCGATATATAGGGGCTTAGATTTAGCATCGGATGAAAAACATACCATTCTTATAAAAGGAGGACCTGGAACAGGCAAATCGGTAATTGGATTAAATTTAATGAATTTTCTATTAGGAGAAAACGCAACGATTGAATACATAACGCCAAATCAAGCCTTCCGTGAAATCCTTCGAAAAAAACTAATCGGGACTAGCGAGTTTGTCGAAATAAGAAGCTTATTTAAGGGGTCAGCTTCGTATGTCGAAACACCAAACAATTATTTTAATGTTTTAGTATGCGATGAAGCACATCGTCTAAAAAACCAGGGCCATATGAAGAGGAAAATAGAAGGTGAAAACCAGGCTACTCAAATTATCCGTGCAAGTAGAGTAAGTGTTTTTTTTATTGACGATGAACAAGTTATTTCAAATAAGGACATTGGTCGTTTCGAATTACTTAAAGAAGAAGCACAAAAGCAAAATTCCAACGTTCATGAAGTCGAACTAGATTCACAATTTCGATGTGCAGGCTCAGGTAATTATCTTGATTGGTTAGATGATCTTCTATATGAACAACAACAAGGTATTCTTCTTGAAGGGGATTTCGATTTTCAACTAGTAGATTCTCCTCATGAACTCGTCGAAAAAGTTGTACATGAAAAGAATGGAAGACTGCTAGCAGGATATGCTTGGGACTGGATCACAAAAACCGAAAAGGGACAATTATCAAAAGACGTAGTCATTGAAAAATATGGCTTTGCTATGCCTTGGAATGATCCTAATCGAATTGACTGGGCAATCCATCCAGAATGCTCGCTTCAAATTGGCTGCATTCATACCGTACAAGGTCTTGAAATGGAATACGTTGGGGTCATAATCGGAAACGATTTATCTTTTAATCCCGAAACAAATGCAATCGAAGTAAAGCGAGAGAATTTTAAAGATAAAGGTGCAAGACCCGCCAAACCTAAGAAGAAATATGAAATTGATCCTCTTGATCAGCTGGTGAGAAATACATATAAGACCTTGATGACCCGTGGGATGAAGGGTTGTTATGTGTATTGTGTGGATGATGAATTGAGGAAATATATTAAAGGGAAAATTGCAACTTATGTTCTTTTGTAGTGATTTAGCGGTGAATAGTACAGCTTCGTACATTAAATAAGAAAATGTTGCTCAATTGAATTGGTTAAGTTCTTTCTAATTCGAATGCTGGAATTGAAGGCATTCGAAGAACATATTGGCATACAAAAATTATTGCATTACGACTAATTCTTAGCACGTAAAATAACCTCTCGTTTTGGTTAAATATATTACGACAATAGGGGAATTTCTTAACCATTCTTACTGTGTCGATATGGGCTTCTAGTCAACTGAGTCCGTTAAAATTGGTTAGTGAGGATAGGGACCTGTTACGAATGCTCGAGAAAGACGGGTAAATAAGTTTTTAGTAAACCTTTAACTAAAAAGTAAGGGGAAAGTTGATCCATGAAGGATTAACGTTTTTTTGTTGAACTTATACAAACAAAGGAGACAGGCAGCTTTTCTTACATTTAGAAATGTATCTAAGATATCTTTTTTTCTTTAATTGTCTTAATTTTATGAATAGTATATAATACCAATGTGTTCCATTTTTGTTTTTCTTTATATAAATTATAAGGGAAAGGGTGGAGTTATTGTTTTGTGGTGATACACAAGATTCTGGGTCTTTTATATAAAAAGAGATTATTTATAAATAAACTTTAGGAGATTAATAATATATGAATATAGCAGACTTTATTAGTAATTTTAAAAACCATCCAGTACTTTTTGTGGGCACTGGGGTTAGTTTAAGATATTTAAATAATTCTTTTACTTGGGATGGATTATTAGCTTATATATCACGCGAAATATCGGGAAATGATGAATATTATTTAGACTTAAAGTATGCACATAAAATTGATGGTAATAATAAAGATTTTGATTTTCCAAAAATAGCTACTGAATTAGAAAAACACTTCAATTTTATTGTTCAGCAAGATCGGAATGGTAAATTTATAGAAATCAATGATCAATTCTATGAAAATATGAGTAAAGGTATAACTATTAGTCGTTTTAGGCTATATATAGTTAAGCTTTTGCAAAGAAATCGTCTAAAAGAAGAGATGAAAGAAGAAATAAATGGTTTAAAAAAAGTACGAAAGAATATTGGCTCGATAGTAACAACAAATTACGATACATTTATTGAAGATATATTTGAATTTAAGCCACTAATAGGCAATGAGATTTTATTAAGCAATCCTTATGGGTCAGTTTATAAAATTCATGGATGTGTAGAAGATTCCTCGAAAATAATAATTACAGAAAAAGACTATCAGGTATTTGAAGAAAAATATGAATTAATAAGAGCTCAATTACTTTCTTTGTTTATTCATAATCCAATAATATTTATAGGATATAATTTAGGTGATAAGAATATTAAGAGTATATTAAAAACAATTTTCACATACGTAGATATATCTACGGATGTTGCTGAAAAGATTAGAAAGAATTTTTTATTAGTTGAATATGACAAGGGATCACTTAACGAAGAAGTAGTTGAACATGATATAGATATTGATGGAATGGCGACAATTCGAATTAATAAGATCAAAACTGATAATTATAAGGAAATTTATGAACATCTGGGAAACCTTAGTCTACCTGTATCTGCGATGGACATTCGAAAAGTACAAAATATTGTTAAAGATATATATGCCGGTGGAAATATAAAAGTATCCATAACTGAAGATATTGAAGGGCTAAAAAATGAAGATAAAATTTTAGCAATTGGATCTCAAAAGACGATTAAATATGAATATCAAAATGCTCAAGAAATGATGATTAATTATTTCAGTATTATAACTGAAGCAAACCATCAACTTTTAAAACTAATCGAAAAACATAGGATACAATCAGGGCAATTTTTCCCTATATTTGGATTCTCTGAAATACAGTCGGGATTATCAAATTTCGAAAAATTGAAAAATATCCAACTAAGAAAGATTAAAGTTTTAGAAGAATCTATCGATCTTGCTGGAAATTGTAATAGTATTCAAGAAATACTAGATGATTACACAATATCCCAATCGAAAAAAGTTTATGCAATAGTTCAGGGAGCATTAAGAAACAGAATCGAATTGAATGATTTGGAGTCTTATTTGAAAAGTCATACCGATAAGAAACATACCGATTATAAAAAAATACTATGTGTCTATGATTATAAAAAGTATGGAACAATACATATTAAAAAGCAGCTAGTGAGGTAAGTACGTGGTATCCCGACTTCTGTGAATGTCCTCCCGATTCGTTATAGATAGAATAGGTGTTGTGGGGGCTTTCAGTGTCTAAGATTAATTGGTGATTGATAAAACTAGTATGTGACTTGCGAGCACTTTGAATGAATAAAGTAATTGTCTCACATATGTAATATAGTAACCTATTTGTGAGAATGGAGAGGATGTTTCATGGATTTTTTAGATATATTATTTAAACAGCCCAAGTTGCCAAATGTTATTCCATTGCAGAAAAAGAGAGACATTGAACACGAGGTTAAATTTCAAACAATGTCAATAAATGATGCAGGCTTTAAAGTGTTGGATATTTTTCATAGAGAAGAGCTTGCAATCCTTTTATATAGACACTTTTATGAGGATACATTAAGTGAAGAAGAAGAAGAAGATATAATTTTGAAACTACGAATCATTACAAAAAAGGGAGTACTTCATCCAGAACCTAATTTGAAAGCATTCTTTATATACGAGTTTACAAAAATAGAGTTAGCTGATATAGACATTAAAGAACAATTTGTAAATGACGGCTATGGAAGCATCTTGCTTGGCAGATTGATAGAGTTAGCTGTGAAAAGAAATGTAAGAGAGATTACTGGGTGGATTTCTGGAGTAGATAAAAATCATATTGAAAGGCTTGTTCACTTCTATGAAAAACATGGCTTTCAAATTAATTTGCATGATAGAGCCAACACGTACAAAATTGGGGATTTAATTTGGTTGAATAATTTTGATTGATCGAATGTTTTTTAATTTCATAAAAGGAGGAGAAAGTTATGGAGAATGTACAATGTGCAAAGTGCGGCAAGTTTGTAGAATATATAGTCGACTTAGGTTTTTGTGAACCATGTTTTAGATAAAACATTGAGGGTGAATCATAAAAATAGTTGATGAAAATTTTCTGAGAGTATTCCCGCGATTAAAAGGTGGTACTCTTTGGATATCCCCTAGATGAAATGAGTTTCTTATATATATAGTTAAAAAAATGTCTCTTCATATTCTCTTACTAACTTATAAAAAGTCGTTTTTTACTCCGATTTCCTTCATTGCTTTGACTGCCATAAGCTCTCTAGTTTTCCACCGAGCATATGCTTCTTTAAACTCCTTTAATGGGAAAACATAAAAAAAATTATGACCATGGGGGGAAGTCTCTGTGGTAAAATTATGAAAGACATTAGAGGCCAGTTACGCGTAAAGTTTCAGAATTAGCACTGCAAAAACAAGCTTTCATGTATCAAATGGTTATATCATCTTAAACAGCCAAACGAAAACTACTGGAGATTATTTTAACGTTAAAATTCTTCATGAAAATTTAATAGCAACAAATTTTTTCGAATTCTAATGATATTTCAAAATAATAAAGGTTGATGAATAAAATGTGATCCTCAAATATAATTAAGTGAATCTAAGGAGGATGACTATATACGTGAGTAATGAATTATTATTAATTCCTATGATATTGTTAACAATTTTTTTAATAGCAATTATAAAGTCAAGGCAGAAAGTAGTATCTAAAAATATTTTGATTATTTTAATAGGATCAGGAGCATTGATAGGTGGAGGTTTAGCTTATGCAATGATGGCATGGTTTAATTTCACGCCTACACTTGGAGAGGATAGTAGTAGAACTGACGATATTATAAGAATCACGATGCCATTAATTGCAAGCTTTATAACAGCGGTTTCGGTCATAATGGCTACCTATAATATATCTAACGGTGAAAAAAGTGCTAAACGTCAAAGTATTTTAGATCTAATGAAATTTACTAACGATATAATTAGCGATCACAAATTAATTTCAGAGAGTGAGAAGTTACTAGAAGAGTTAGAATCTAAATTGTCTTCAACAAATACTAAAGTAGATATACTAGTTAATAATGGCGCTAGATTTGTTCACAATTATTTAAATAAAGACGAAGAAAAAAATAAAAAAGCAATGCTTGTAGCACTAAATAAATTATATTACCCCCAAAAAGGATCTGTTTTAGAGACTGAGCAAAGAGAGTTAGAAAAACTAATTAAAAGCCATTATATTAAAGACATGAGAACTCTTTGGGTTACTGTGAACCAATTGTCGGGTAAGCCTTCGCTTAGGTATAAAATTTTAGAAGAGAAAAAAGTATACAAACTTAATAATGACTGGATAGGACGAAATATGAAAAGACACTCTTTCTATTCAAATACAATATTAAAAGACAATCGTAATATTATTACAGAATTAATTATACATAATTCTCAGCATAACTATTCTTTAGATGTAATACACTACGATGATATCTTTAGGGTTTGTAATGATTTTTTCGAGGGAAAATATGAAAAATTAGGACATTTTTTTAGAACGACTCATCGTACACTTAAATTAATAAATCAGTATTTTTTTGATGATGAAGAAGAATACAAAATGCAAATTGGACTTTTGAGAGCACAAATTCCTAACTCCGTAGCAATTTTGCTTTATTACAATGCTTTTTATACAGAAAAAGGACGGGGTATGGGAAGAGAATTACTTGCTTCTAATTTTTTTGGAGATATAGATGATTTTAAATTTAAAGGATTAAAAGGTACTCGTACGGTAGTAAGAAGTCAACATTTTCATAACAAAGCGAAATTCTTATCCGATCAAGATGCCCATGTAATTTATGAGCTATTTACCACAAATAAAAAAAGTGTAACAATGAGAAAAAAAAATCAAAGTTATCGCAAAAAAAATTCTACTAAATATCTAAAATTTAGAATGAAAGTTTGCGAATTTCATAAAAAGAAGCAACCCAAGATATATGATGAGCAAATTGAGGCGGATTTAAATTGGGCAGATTCCTTTATTCTAGAGAAATTTAGAAACGAATTTTCTTATAATTCTAGAGTATATAGGGAAGACTTTTTATTGTATGGCGTTGACAGAAAGATTAATAAATGATAAAATTAAATCATGGTACAAAATACCTCGAGATTTTATTTATTTAAACTCGGAACTGTTTGATTTCAACGTTATCATATGTGTTTTAGACGGTTTTACACTTAAAAAAAACCGGAAAAAGTCTAGGTATAATTATACCTAGGCTTTTTCGTTTATTTTAAATACCAAATTTGCTTTTTTAACCACCCAGGCTAGCAAAAAAAGTCTTCTTTAAGAACCAATCTTGATTTTCACTATGTAGCTCTACTATATACTCATCTGTTTCCATATTCTCTGAGTAGTTTATTAAAAGTCGTCGTTATTCACCCCGATTTGATGCATCGCATTAACTGTTGTTATCTCACTTGTTTTTCTCGCGCAAATGCCACTTATCGGTAACCTGAACCTTAGATCCTCCATTTTGCAAAGCCAGCCGTTCCTTCACACTGTCGTTTTCGAATACTATTTCCTTACTCTTCTGCCATCCACGAAAGAACTTTCCTAAGCCGTCTTATATTAGTCGTGTCTAACAAAGGTATATCCAACACAATTAAGTCACGCTCTTTTGTAGCCAAATCATTTACGTTCCAAGTAACGATAAATGGTGGTCCGAGAAACACCCCATCTTTCGGCTACATCTTTGATTGGTGTGCCTCCATCAATAAGAGCTTTCATCATTTCCACATCTTTCTCTCCGTATTTCTCTGGACGGCTGCCAAGACGCCCCCGTCCTTTAGCCGCCACTCGTCCTGCAGCTGAACGTTCTTGAATAAGGTTTCTTTCAAACTCAGCAAATGCTGCAAAGAGATGAAACATCAATTGACCGGTTGCATTGCTACGATCCATAGTCAGGTTTTCTTGAAGACTGTGAAATCCAATACTTTGCACATTCAAATTATTGACTAGGTAAATCAATTCTTGCATGTTCCGGCCCAAACGATCTAATCGCCATATAACGATGGTATCTCCTTGACGAGCATATTGAAGGGCTTGTTTTAATCCAGGTCGTTGTTTTTTTGACCCACTCATTTTATCGTGAAAAATTTTCACACATCCATATTGTGTAAGTGCGTCTGCTTGCAAATCCAATTTTTGTAAACCTGTTGACACTCGAGTATATCCAAATAACAAAGTCATTCCTGATTTCCATTTTAATTCCATATTAATTAGACATAAGATAATATGTTCATAGTTAATGAACAGAGTTTTGTTGAACGTTATGAAACCAAAATGATGTTTTTTTAACCATTTATTTCGTGTTCAGAAAAGGACGAGATCTGTTAATAAATGAATAAGATTGCCCTCCAACTAAATAATAAAAAAAGGTAACCATTATTAATGATAACCCTAATTAGTAGGTATATTTTACATGTAGAAGTAAGGCGAAATAGATAGGTAACATTTTGAATGATTGTAAATAAAGAATCCTAGTGAGTTATTAATCAATTGTCATCGCAGTTCATATACAATTTTAATTTTTGGTGTTTTCCATAAACTTCAAGAAAATATAATGTTATATTAAGTTCTGACTTTTCATAATTCTCTTTGCTCTGATATAGGAAATAGATTCTAATAATTCTTCCCTACTGATTTGAATATCATCAATGGATATTTTGTATTTATTGAATATTTCTTCATAGGTGTGTAGGTTTTTATTGAGAGGTACTTTCTTTTCTCGATCTAAAAAGAAATCCATTGTAACTTCAAAATAGTCTCTGATTCTACCTAAATGGATATTAGTTGGTACTTTTTTATTTAATTCGTAACTCCATATCATGCTTTTTGTAACTTTAACTTCCTCGGCTAAACGTTCAGGAGATATATTTTTTGCTGTTCTTAAACCCTTTAACTTTTGACCAAAATCATTCAAAAACATCATTCCCTTTTTATTAAAATAATTAATCTAACCTAACCTTATGTAATATTAAGTACTAAAAACCTTATAGCCAAAAGTTTTAAGTACCGATAAAAATATTAGTTATTAGAATATTATAACATCTCAATAACTAGAATTGATAGAATTATAGGAAGGGAGCAAATTTCTTTATCTATTTTTCACCCCTAAGGGAAATAAAGGTAAATTATATAACATTGTCGAATACCTAGATATAAATACATAATTTAGGGGTGAAATGATGATTAAAGAAGTGTTGTTCGCATACCACAATGAAACGATAAAGTTTGACAATCATCGGTTCAAGTCCTGGGAACATTGTTATAAGTTTTTTAAAGAGAATCACCATGATTTAGATAACCCAAAAGTTGTGGAGCATGCATGTTTACATCTCGCATTCTATTTAGCGAGCTGGGGGATGTTGCGAAACTCTTTTTTACTGCAAAGGGATTATTTAATACATAAGGAATTCATTGAAAATGTCGTGAAGAAAGAAAAGTATCGATTTTTCTTTGATGGTACGGTGCTGAATTTCAATAATCAGCAAGATCAAGAATTATTGAATCAACTAATATCTGATACAAGGGCTGTTTATCAACCACTAATGCATGAAGCAAAGGAAGAAGAATCAACTCATCTTGAAATTACAGATACACTGACTTCAAAAATTCTATTAGGGGTATATGGGGTAGTTCCAGCGTATGACAGATTTTTCAGAGAAGCAGCAAGACTTCACGGGGTGTCTGGTCAGTTTAACCAACGTTCATTTAATCAGTTGCAAACGTTTTATGATCAGCATCAAGAAGAATTTTCTAGTTTTATCGACGAAACATCAACTGATGATTTAACATACACTCCAATGAAAACAATCGATATGTATTTTTGGAAAGTAGCTGAAATTTTATCCGTCAAAAAGGATATTCTAATGATCGAACGTTTAATCAATTTTTCAAGCGAATTCCGAGTTAAAGATTCAGTTAGGCCACTTAACATTAAAAATTCCTCAAGCAGCTCTAATAGAACAGAGGACATCCGAGCTGTAATTACCGAGATTCTTCTTGCGGAAAAAGCTACAGGCGAAAAGACAGGAGATATATGTGCTCGTGACATCCATTTGGCAATGAATCTGAAAAACAGTTATCCTTCCGTTTGCGGGGCTATGTCTAGCTTGAGATTATTTTCATACGAAGTTATTTATGCTCCGCCAAGTGGAAAGAGCAGCACGGTTACCTATCGCTATGATTTAACTTAATCATTGATTTTATGAAATATCGAAAAAAATAGAGAGTACTAAAAAGTAAATCAATGATAGGGGGATATTCATGTCTGGATACACAAGTTACAAAGTCGAGGAAGTCAAAGAAAGAAGAACGGGTGGTGAGAAACAACCATTCTCGCATCAATTAGAAGCTTTTGGTGCTCTTTCCAGTACGCTAACCACTCCAATAACGGGATACAAAGGAACGATGTTAGTTTTACCAACGGGTGGTGGGAAAACATTTACTGCAGTAAATTGGATATGTAGAAATATAATTTCTAAAGGGACTAAAGTACTTTGGTTAGCGCAGTCTTCTACATTACTTGATCAGGCTGCACAAACGTTTAAAAGCGAGATACATAATATTAACGGCAGAGATACGATTAACTTGAGAGTTGTTTCTAGTAGTGATCATCATTCAAATGCAGGGAGTATTGTTCCTTCTGATGATATTGTCATTTGTACTACCCAAACAGCAATTCGTGCGTATTCTACTGAAGCGGTGAATAGTCAGGGCAATACAATGCACACACCATTTAGAGAGTATATAGATAGTTTTTCTGACGACGAGTTTTTTGTTGTGGTTGATGAAGCACATCATACTCCTGCCTATGGATGCAGAAACTTATTAATTTCAATGAGAGAGAGTATGAAGAATCTCTATATTTTAGGTCTTACAGCTACTCCTGTTCATAATGATCAACGGATAAGTGGCTGGTTATGGGAAATATACAATAAAGGGATTTGTTATAAAGCTGATATTAATGTTCTTCAAACAAATAGTATCTTATCCGTTCCCGTATATATTGAAAAACAAACAGGCATTGTATTTGAAGTTGACGATAAATTATATAAACGACTAACAAGCAAACACAAGGATTTACCAGAGGTAATTATTGAAAAGCTTGCAAATGATGCATCGAGAAATAACTATATTGTGAGTGATTACGTAAGCAATAAAGATAACTACGGTAAAACGTTGATTTTTGCAGATCGCTGGTTTCAATGTGAATATATAGTAGAAAAACTAAAATCTCAAGGAATAAGAGCGAATGCCATTTATTCTAAAATTGAAAACAGTCATGAATTATTTGCTGATGGACGAGGACGTAGAAGTAATAAAGAGAACGAAGCTATTATGAAAGACTTTAGAAATGGAGCATATGACGTCTTAGTTAATGTGAAGATGTTAACTGAAGGTGTTGATGTGCCGGATGTTAAAACAGTCATGATCACAAGACAAACGACGAGTCCAATCTTATTTACACAAATGGTTGGACGTGCACTTAGAGGAAGAAAGGCTGGAGGCGGGAAAGATAAAGACAACGCCAACATCGTTTTGTTTATGGATGACTGGAAAAGACTTCTACCCTTTGTAGATATCACCAAAGGCGGGGAGCTGGGCACTGATAAACCCGTAATGCAAGGAAGAAATCCGTTTGATATGATTTCTACTCATCTTGTGGAAATCGTAAGTAGGGATATAATGTATACTAGCTATCCAAACCTTCCTTATTTAAGCTTGATACCATTGGGTTGGTACGCGGCAGAGTATACGGTTTCTATAGAAGATAGTGGAACTGAAGAGTTTGTCAGTTGTTTGGAAAGCATAGTTGTATACGATTTTAATAGTCATAAATATGAAGAGTTAATTGACTCATTAATGAAGAAAAATCTTGTTACCTGGTCAAATGAAGCGTTAGAAGATGATGATTTATTAGCTGTTGCCACTTCTTTGGCTGCACAGTTTTTTAATAATGAAGAGGATAATTTAGACGAGAATCTTTATTCTAATATTATTAAAATCATTAGACATATTGCTCAAAATGGAAGTAAACCCGAGTTTGTTAATTTTAATGAAAGAAACGTATACGATCTAGATAGAATAGCTTTACAACTTATTGATACATCGACACGTGAATGTCATGCCTATTTAATGAACCTGTTTAATAATGAAGGCAAGCTTTGGAAACTACTTTACGGAAATTCTATAAACTTTAAGAAAGCCTTTGACTATGCAGTGAATCGAATTTTAATTGGAACTGAGATTGTTGAGCCAATAACCGGTAAAGGTAGACCGGAACAACAACAACCTATGCTTTTAACAGAAGAAATTAGGCAACAAGTCTATAAACGTGATAACTATCAATGTCTTTGTTGCAGCAAGGAAAGAAGAAAAGGAGTCTCGTTGGAAATCGATCATATTTTACCTGTAGCTATGGGTGGTAAAAATGCACCTTCGAACCTTCAAACACTTTGCAAACAATGTAATGGAATTAAGGGAGTAAATGAAATCGATTACAGTTCAATTATATCGCCTTTAAGCTCACCAAAAGAAATGATTCTTTTTGAGTGTTCATCAAGTGATTACATTGAAAATATCATCGCAAGAATTGTAAATCACGTTTATCATTGCAAAGCCTTTTATAATCTAGAGCACAGTCAAAGAAGAAACGGCAAGAACTATCATACATGGGCCATCAATCTTTACAATGGCAATAATCCACAGTGGCTTGAAAATAACTTACCTAGTCTATTAGAATATGTACAACGCGAACTGGGTTGGCATCATGTAGAAAAGATAATTATTAAGGGGTAGATTTGATGCACTTTCACCCGGTGAAGATTGCCTAAAAGAAAGAGGATTAAGCAAAGTGAGCTGATCACTTTGCTTTTTCTTTTTTCTTTCAATTTTAGTGCGAGTGATTACGGTGCTAGCATATTTTGTGGTTTGTTTTGATCAAATTCATAAAAGTATGTTTTTTTACTGTTTTCGACAGGAAGCGACAAATGTCTCAAGAAATGCCATTTATAATAGAAGAAAAGATATATTAATCGACACGAGGTGTGGGATGAGATCTATTATGAAGTTGGTTGGTTCTATTGTTGGATTATTTGTTGCATTTAATTTGGTATTTGTAGGATTTCAGTATTTTAGTGAAAAGGCAGAGCATGATCGCATGCGTTTGTTAAAAGGGATGATGGATTCCTATGGTGCGCAACTTCGAACGGGGGAGGCTGGCTTAAAAGAGAGGGAAGCGAATATACATACATATTTTAAAGATTTGGAATTTCGTAAGCATGAAATGAATGGTTTGGTACAACAGTATCCGAATGGAATGCCAACAACGGTATATGCGAATTATCAGCAAAGCTATCAGTCATACCAACTGGATTCCAGGAACTATCAAGTGCTCATAGCGGATTTAGAGGCGTACCGCAAGAATTATGAGAATTTGATAGTTTTGCATAATGATTCTGTGGCCGAGTATAACGAGTTAAATGAGCAGGTAGGGGACACATGGTTTATTGTACCGGGATTCAGAGGGAAGTGATGAAAAAATTTGTGATCGTAAACAGCGATCGACTCTTCTTTAAGATTTTCAATGATCTCTTTTTTATTTAGATTTATTTCACTTGCCAATGTCTGATAATCCAACAAAGTACCTCCTTTTAAATTCTGAAAAGTAAAAGAAATGGTATATGTAATATGTTACCATTGCCAGAAGGGAAGAACGATGTAAATATAAAATCTCTTTCACCTAATAATTATGAAAGAGCAGCAATAACTGAGAATTATTAATTCTAACTACATAGAAGGAGCGTTTTAAAAATGACTTATGAAGAACTTAAGAAACATTTGTTAAAGGATAACTATATTGATATCTCATTTCAAAGATATTTAACATTTAAAGAATCCGAGTTATATGACGAGTCATACAAACAAAAAGTCTTATCCCGTTTAAATGAATTCCTAAAAGGGCAGGACATTAATGAATACACGGTATTAGATATTGTAAAGAAAATGCAAAAAGAGAATCCTTCTGAAGGGAGCTTTGTACATGGGAGTAGCCCTGGCGACTTGGTTAAGTACACAGAGGCGAGACCTGCAGAAGTTGCAGAGTTGCTGAATCAATTATTTTATTCAGATTTATCTATTAAAGATCGAGTGGAATTGTTTGGGGAACAAGGGAAAGCGTTTAATCCGAGTATTGCATTAGGTGCACCAATGTTTGGTTATTTGTTTGCAGCATTTGATTATAAAAAGTATCCCATCTATAAATACGAAGTTTTTACAGATTTGAAAAAGGATTATGGTATTGAAATCAAACTTGGTACCGAGGGCAACAACTATGAAACTTATCTACAGATATGTGAGATTGCACTTGAACACTTAAAGAAACCCTATTCAGATTTAACCATTCTGGACATTCAAGCTTTCTTTTTCTGCAGCACACAGTACACTCAAGTGAAAGTCGAAAGTGCTGTCGAGTATCTACATGGATTAGCAGTAGAGCTGAATCAATTTATGAAGCAACCAGCACTAATATTAGAGGCTATTGTAAAACTAGATACGAATACATTAGATTCACTCCACAAACGGTATCGAAATAGTGAAAAAGTAAATCTTATTAAGTTTATGGTGATAGATAAAATTATTGAATCTGGTTCAATTAATCTTGTTGAAATGGAAGAAATCAAAAATCAGGTAAAAGTTAAGTACGAGACAAACATCCTGCAAGCATGGAATAACTTCACAATTCTATTCCAAGTCTATTATGCGGATAAAAAGCAAAAAGTCCAGGAAGAACTTCGTAAAATTCATGAAGCAATTCAGCAAATCGAGGAACTTAAAGAGTTGAATTTTGTTGAAGGAAAAGTGCTCAATGGCTTTAATTGGAATCAAAACTTTGGGAACTCAGAATGTTGGACTGCTGTTTATGAAAATGGACACACGAATCACCAAACTGCTCCACAATTCTTCGTTTCAATTAATGAAAGAAGGGTGGAATATGGGTTGTTATATGGAGCTCAACACCCACAAAATGGTCTAATGGATTTAGAAGACATTCCTACCATGAATGATTTTACGTTTAATAGATTTAAACAGAAAATGATAGAAGTTTCTAAAGGTTTTCAAAATGAAGTGATTTATGAAGAACCTGTTGCTTACAGTCAAGAAATCAGTACGGAAACTTGGAAAGAGATGCTACATGACGAGACAGTTTTTAAAGAAACTGATTTAGTGTATCTTCAAAAGATGTATGAACTTGGAGGCGAAGCCACAACAACTCAGTTGGCGACTGCTCTGGAAAAACATGTCTCATCGTTCAATTCTCCTGTTGCGAATTTAGGAAAACGTGTCTTAGCATCAACGGGATTAGACGTGATTAAACGTGAAGACGGTACAGTCTGCTATTGGTGTGTTTTGTTTGAAGGCGAATATGCCGAAAATCATCATTTCATTTGGAGATTAAAAAGCAACTTAAAAGAAGCTATTGCAACTGCTCATATTGCTACTATTGTTGAGGAATATGAACATTATTCGAAAAACAACTTCTTAAAGGAAGTATTTATTGATGAAAAACAATATGATACCATTTCCAACTTATTAAATTACAAGAAAAACATAATCTTGCAAGGCCCCCCTGGCGTCGGTAAAACTTATGTGTCGAAACGACTTGCCTATTCACTGATGGGTATAAAAGATGAGAGTCGTGTAGAAATGGTTCAATTCCATCAAAATTATGCATATGAAGACTTCGTTATGGGATTCAGACCAGATGAACATGGATTTTCGCTTCAATTCGGTATATTTTATGACTTTTGCAAGCGTGCATTAGAAAATCCGGAAAAGGATTATTACTTTATAATCGATGAAATTAATCGTGGGAATTTATCTAAGATTTTCGGAGAGCTTTTCATGTTAATTGAACGTGATAAGCGAGATGAGTTTGTTACGATGGGGTATTCAAAGTACAAGTTTACGGTGCCAAGTAATGTATTTTTAATCGGGACTATGAATACCGCAGATCGATCTTTGGCTCAGTTGGAAGTTGCCCTACGTCGTCGTTTTGCTTTTGTGACGCTTATTCCGTTATTTAATGAGAAATGGATTTTCACAATTCAAGAGACCGGCGTTACTGCTGAAATGGTTTCTCGAATATTATTTACTGTGGAGAAGATTAACAAAGAAATTATTGCTGATTTCCAATTAGGAAATGGCTATGCAATTGGACATTCATTCTTTACTTCAAAACCAGAGAATATGGATGAGAACGTTTGGTATGAAGGAATCCTTACTTTTGAGATCATTCCACTATTAGAGGAGTACTTCTTTGATCGTCCTGAAATAGTTAAGTCATTGATCGAGGGAATCTAATATGGAGATTACATTTAAAGTACCCATTCGAAACTTATTCTGTTTACTGAGTTATGTGAATGAGATGCCTGATTTAATAGAGAGTATAAACGATATAGATGAAGACTTAATTACATATGACTTTATTGCCAATCGATTTTTAAGTGAAGTTCATGCTATAAATCGTCGTGGAATTATTAAGAATTATGTGGGTATAACGGAATCCACCAACCGACTGGGTGGACGTTTGTTAATGAACGATTCCATGCCTTATATTGTGGCAAGAATACCTATTGTTGTCTGTGAGAAAGATGAATATTCTGCGGATATTTTATTAAACCAAGTGATGAAATCTACCTTGAGAGCAATTTCTATGAATCGATACGTGAAAAAAGAGACAAGAAAACGCAGCTTTATGTATATGGAATTGATGCCAGAAGTCGATTCTCCTCCACTATCGAAGGAAATCTTTTCAAAATTATATTTTGGAAGACACAATGTTCATTATAAACGGATGACACATATCGCTAGATTGCTACATGAGTTAACGTTGTTATCTCATAAACAAGGCAACTGGAGTTTATTCTCGGCTACATTAGACGAAAGAGCATTAAATCAAATTTTTGAAAAATTCTTGTTCCACTTTTACCGACGTGAACAGCAAGATTATCTGGTTTCTTCAGAAATCATGCATTGGAAACTCGAAGGCAGTCAATCATTACTACCTTCTATGAGGACAGATGTTTCCCTGACACATAAAAATAGTCTCGAAAAAATTGTCATCGATGCGAAGTTTTATAAGAATATCTTCCAAGAATATCACGGGAAATCTTCATTCCACAGCCATAATATGTATCAACTATTCACTTACTTACAACATCAGCCTAAAGAAATGAATATAAGGGGAATATTGATTTATCCATTCAACGGAGTAATTGTAGATGAAACTTACCTTTGGGACGAGCGTATGACAATGGAAGTAATTACTCTGGATTTGGATGCAAGTTGGGAAAATATATATCAGAAGCTATTAGACTTGTTGATTTGCAAATAAAAGCTGAATTTATAACAAGAAAAGAGAAAAACACATCAACTTGATGTATTTTTTCCTTTTAAAATTGTTCCCAACATAAAGAAGGCTATAGTGAGGTCATATTATCAAAGGAGTAATATATTTGATTAATTTCGAAATGAAAAGATCCATTTTCAATTCCTTCCCTGAGCTAAATGAAAAATTAAAAAGTGATAATCGGGTTAATTATGTATATCCACATAGTTTGAAAAGATCTAAAATGCTTGCTACTCAACTTCACCCAAACGGCAATGGTTATGTAAACGGTAAATATATAAATGAAGAAGTGATTAATGAAAAAGGATATCAAGTTGATCCTCGTGGCTGGATTAAAATTAAAGATTTTACTCAGTCTCAGTTACGGGAAATTATCCTCATTGCTTTAAAATCATTAAACGATACTGCTATAGAAGGCAACGAACTAACCTCAATTTCTTTAAATGATGTGAGTCCTATTTCAATAGAAGAAACAGAAGATATTTCATTTAATAATTTAGTTGATTCCTGCTTATTTAATTGGCTTGGCTATGGCCAAGTGAATTCACCAATTTGGTTTATGGGAATGGAAGAGGGAGGGGCAGAAATTTGGAGAAATAAGACTAAAACTTTAAGACAAAGTTTAGAAATCCGCTCTACTTTTATCCTTCAAATGGATTTTCAATATGTTTGGGAAGACCTGTACAATGTTCCATTAGAATCGTTTAAAGGACCAACTGTTTGGCGTTTTATGGCAGCATTTTTATTAGAATTGGATGGTGCTCAAGTCAACGCTACTACTATAGAAAATTTTCTGTTTTCCTCAAAAACATTAGGAAGATCTAATTCAAATCATTTCCTTGCAGAGTTGATGCCTCTTCCGAAACCTTCAAGAGCGAGTATTGAACCGTATCATTCCATTTGGAAGTCAGTGAAATCCTATGAACAGGATGTAGAAGAAAAGAGATTTGAAATAATTAAAGAAACACTAACTAAAAATGACAATGTTAAGATTATCGTCTCCTACGATAGGAATCTAACTGAACTAATATATAACCAATTTTCTTTAGAAATTGAAACAGCCGAGAACTGGAAATATAATGAGGAACAATATTATCTACATGAATTTAATCTTACTAATAATCGAACAATTTTATTGCTTGTAACCCCTTTCTTTGGAAATGGGAGAATAAGCTATGACGGTTTACTTCATGCAGCTAAACATGTCAAAAAGATGCTATATTATGGCTATAATTAGACTCGACCATGCATGTGAATACTCAATCTTAAAGAATGGTTGAGTTGGTGGGGGAGAGAATATTTGAGATTTCTCTTACAACTTATATATGAACTCCAAAAGCTGCTGAAATTGCTTTGTGTTCGGTAGATATAATGGGAATAACAATGTAAATAAATATCTCTTCTTTTATACAATAAATGAATCGAAACGCATATTCGCGTTTCGATTCTCTCACTCTATTACTCATCCAAAGAACATATTGGCGATTAATAAGCTTACTAATGATACTCCCCATGCTAAAGTCGTTGGGACTGACCAAACCATGATTTGTTCTTTAACTGTTTTGATTCCTAACATACGGTTTACAACCCAGAACATGCTGTCATTGAAATATGAGAATACCATTGCACCAAGTGCTGCAGCTTGTGCGGCTAGTGCTAAGTTTACATCTAAGTTCACTAATATTGGGGCAGAAATAGAAGCTGCTGTTATCATTGCCACTGTTCCACTACCTTGAATTAGGCGGACAATTGAAGCCACAAAGAATGGAATCAAGATTGCTGGAAGTGGCATAGCTGCAATTACTTCAGCGATGTAGTCTCCAGCTCCACTTTCACGAAGTACTTGACCAAGTGCTCCACCAGCACCTGTTACAAGAAGGATAATCCCTGCTGTTGTCATTCCTTCTTCCATGCGTTCGATGGCTTCTTCGCGTTTCAAATATCCTGCTAATGAATAAATTGCTGCTACTAAACCAAGTGCTACTGCGATAATTGGCTTTCCTAAAAATAGTAAATAATCGATTGCTCCACCAGAAATTTCAAGTGCTGTCATCGTCGTGTTCATAAAAATCAAGACGATTGGTAATAAAATCGGCAACAATGATTTGAATAATGATGGTAGTTCTCGTTCACGTTCATCTGAAGATTGCAAAAATTCTTGATAGACATTTGCTGTTGTCGGGCGAATGAAACCAATACCGTCTTCGTCTGGTATTTGATAAATTTTTGTTCCTAACCATTTTGCGTAATAGACACCAACAATAATAATTGGAATGGAAAAAATGAGTCCCCATGCAATCATTTTCCCAATATCAACACCGAAAATTCCTGCTACACCAAGTGGACCTGGCGTTGGCGGTACGGCATGATGGGTTGCTACTAAACCGATTGCTAAAGCAACACCAAGTGTCACAACTGATTTACCGGTTTTACGTGATAACGCTTTCACGAGTGGGTTTAAAATAACGAATGCAGAGTCTACAAAAATAGGAATTGATACGATGTAACCGGCAATGGCCATTGCCCACTCTTCACGTTTTTTCCCTACCACTTTAATTAAGGTATAAGCTAATTTTTCCGCTGCACCTGTTACTTCAAGTACACGACCAATCATTACTCCAAAGCCAATAACTATACCAATAGAGGCGAGTGTGTTACCGAATCCTAGCGAAATGGAATCTGCAACTAAAAGAGGGGACATTCCACCTACAAGTCCTGTAATTGATGCTGCGATAATTAATGCTAAAAATGCGTGAACCTTAGTTTTTAAGACAAGTAGAATTAATACGAATACCCCTAAAGCTAACCCAAAAATCATTTGTGTTTCTGCTGTCATATCCCATGTAACCCCTTTCAAATGTATATTTAAATGAAGGAAGGCGTAAGCCCTCCCTCATCAACTACTAAATTAAAGTGACTCTCTTGTGAATTTAGGCGCGTATTGAGCCGCAAGTTTAATACATTCTTCCATGCTTACGCTTGATGCGATATTTTTCCAAGCAATGTCAAACGCTGTTCCGTGGTCAACTGATGTACGTAAGAATGGAAGACCATTTGTGATAGAAACAGTACGATGGAAGTCAGTCATTTTAGCTGCAATATGTCCTTGATCATGGTAAAGAGAAAGAACGGCATCATACTTCCCGTTTAACGCTTGGAAGAATACTGAATCTGCAGGCACAGGACCATACGCATCAATACCATCAAGCTTTGCAGCTTCGATACCAGGTGCAATTTCGTCCATTTCTTCTCTGCCGAACAACCCACCTTCACCGCTATGTGGGTTCAAGCCTGCTACTGCTAACTTGCGGTTTTCAATTCCTAGACGTTGTAGTGCTTTGTCACAACGGATTAAGTAATCATGAACGCGTTCTTTAGTCATTTGAGAAATTGCTTCTTTCACAGATACGTGACGAGTTAAGAAGAAAATGCGTAAACTGTGCACTTGGAACATGGTAAGTGGGTCAGGGGTGTTCCCTAAATCTTCAAGCATTTCAGTGTGTCCGATATAGGGTACTTTTGCTGCTTTTAGAGATTCTTTGTTAATCGGTGTTGTTGCCAAAGCTGCTACTTCGCCAGCCATTGCAAGTTCAACAGCATGTGCAACGTATTCGAATGAAGCTTGACCACATTGGGCTTGAACTTTTCCTGGTTCCCATGTTGTTAAATCGATGTTTGCTAAATCTATCACGTCAATTGTGCCAAATACATAGGCACCTGCAGCTGGTGAATCTACAGTTGAAACTTTCAAATCAACCCCAGTAACTTCAATTGCTTTTCGAAGTACAGCTGCATCTCCAATTACTAATGGTTTACAGATGTTATAAAATTCCTGTTTCGCTAAAGATCTAACCGTTATTTCTGGACCAATACCTGCTGCGTCTCCCATAGGGATTGCGATAATTGCACGTTCTACTGTCATATCAATACACTTCCTTCATGTTTTTTAGTTTTCAAGAAATTCACACATGCATAAATTGATTGTTTATCACCGACCATGCCGCCTTTAGTGACAACTGGAATACCATCAAATGAGCCACCAATAAATCGGCCGTATGCGGCAAGAGGCAACACTTCATCTTGTAAACCAATCGCTTCCGCCTCGCTAACTGCACAAAGTGCAGCTGTAACATCTCCACCACTTGAAAATGTCCCATCGATTGGTACTTTCGATTGTGTAATGACACGATGTGTAATGCGTGCAAGCCCTTCGGTAATGCGTTTGGCTAATTTTTCTTCTGTCACACCTTCGTTTAATGCGAGCTCACTCAAGTTTAGAACTTCTGAAGTAGGTGTGTACGTTGTGATAATGAGTAAATCTTGTTTGGTCAATTGATTCAATGCCTCGTCTACCGCTCGTTCAATTTCAGCATCCCAGGTAGCCGATATAGAAGCGAGTGAGGCAGCTTTTACATACACAGGCTTCGAATTCGTTTTGTCGATTAAGTAGCGAAGTTGTCGACCTGTTAAAGGTGTTACGCTGCCAACTGTTACAAGCCATTTACTTTTTTGAATATGTTGATGAGCTTTCATTCGACCATATGATGCAGCTAATGGACCTGGGTCAACTGGAATAAGGATAGTATCCTCAATTGAAGCCATTGATTCCGCGATATGATCGATATCTTCATTTGTTACTGCGTCAACAACAATAATTCGGTGACTCGCTTGGATGTATCGAATCATTTCGGCTTCAATTGCTGCTTTGCCTTTAAGTACAGTCCCTAGGCCGATATGTACTACAGAATGTTGACTCTGCTCTGTCATTAAAGTTGGTACGTGTGAATTCGTAATTGGGTTCATAGGATCTTTTGCAACATCCGTTGCTTGAACAGGAACACCTTCAACGAGTAAATATCCACCTGATACTACACGTCCTGAATCTGGATATGATGCCACCACCACTGCAATACTTTTCGAACCAAGTGCATCAAGTAAAGCATCTGTTTCTGCGCCTAAGTTTCCACGAATCGTACTATCAATACGTTTGCCAATAACACTTGCACCCCAAGTGGACAGTTGCTCATACGCTTTTAATACGCGTATTCTTGCTTCTTGAGGAGGACAATACCGACTGTCTGTATCAATACTTAAGGATGTGAAGCCGCCTTTTGTCGGTACCACCCCATCAAACACAACGGTTGCACTGATAAAACCACTTTTTGCTAAGCGCACACCCGTCGCATTGGCGCCAGTCAAATCGTCGGCAATTATACCAATCTTCATTTGTTCACACCCTTTATGAAATCGGTTAATTCAATAAACACTTCTTCCGTTTCAGCAGGTAGTGATTGATCAGTTATGATGCCTGTTACTGAATCTACGTCACAAATTTTCGCAAATGATTTTTGATCAAACTTCGTCGCATCTGCCACTAAATAGACAGATTCAGCTGCTTTGATCATTTCTTGCTTAATCGAAGCTTTTTCAAACGTGGGCGCTGTGATGCCAAATGATGCATGAACCGCATGGGCACCTAAGAAAAAGATGTCGACATGAATATTTTTAAGCATGCCTTCAGCATATGGACCAAATACAGCCCCTACATCATTTTGAACACGCCCACCAATTAAAATGATTTCAAGCTTGCTATCCATTATTTCAGATGCAATCTTAATATCATTTGTCACAACGGTTAAATTCGTACGTTGCTTTAGACGCTTTGCAATTTCAAACGTCGTTGTACCTGAATCAAGCAAAATTGTCATGCCATCTTTAATCAGTTTGACTGCTTTTTCAGCGATTTCAGCTTTTTGTGCATGGGCATGAGACATTTTTTGCTCAAAGGTTTTTTCCCCAATCAAGACTTGTGGTAAAGCTGCACCACCATGGGTGCGAATCAACTTCTTTTGTTTCTCTAATTCATCTAAGTCACGGCGCACCGTCATTGCCGATACGTTAAGCAATTCAACTAGCTCGAAAATATCTACTTTTCCTGAAAGTATGAGAGCTTCCAAAATTTTCTTTTTTCGTTCATGTGGCGTCATGTGATTCACCCTTTCGTTAGATGTAAGCGCGTTCACTTTCATCATAGTATGTTAGTTTCTTTCAAGAATGTCAACACTATTTGTTTATAACTAACAAAACATGTGCAATATGAACATTTTATTTTGATTAATATAGGGAATTGTCAGTCATTTTATTCTCATGGGGAATTGGATTTTCAGGAGGAGCACCGCGGAAAAGCTAGTGCCGGTCGAGCTTCTACTAAAGACGTATCTACAGAAAAGCAGTTAGAGAAGGCAGAAGCACGGATAAAATACCTTGAGGTCGAACTGGAGCTACTAAAAAAGCTAGAAGAACTAGAAGGGCAGGTGAGGAAACAGTTCTAGAATCACCTGAGAAATACGAAGTCATAAATCATGTCATTCGAAAGTATCAGCTGAAGAAATCTCAACTTTGTAAAATGTCCGATGTCAGCCGAAGTGAATATATAAGTGGCTCGAAAAAAATAAGCAGTCCCTGGGACAGAAACAAACATGAAAGTTTAAACAATCGCGTTTTATTTCTGACCTAGGGAAGGTGGTTATATATATTAACCAAAGAAGAATATCTTCCTATAACTAAACAAGGCTGCCGAAGATACAATTTCGGCAGCCCTTTGTTTTCTTTCTTATAAAGCGTTCTAACAGTTTATTTTAAGCGAATATGAGACTAGTTAACTGGGCTAAGCACTATAGAAAGGATACTCAAACAATGGATAGGTTAGTTGCATCTACGATAGCAATAAACCTGTTTTCTTAATTTCTTTACAAGAATAAGAATAGACCGTATACTTCGGAAGGGATAATTGCTTACCTAGGTAAGTAATGTGGGAAAGAGATGACTAATTTGATATTTCATGAAATAAATCAAAAATCGAGGCTTGCTATTAAAGAAGTCAACGAAACTTTAATAGAATTTGGCTTATATAGTGCACAGTGGTCGATTCTTTTTTGTCTCAATGAATTCGGTTCCATGACACAAACCGAACTCTGGAGATATTTACATGTAGAAGCCCCTACTATAACAAGAACGCTCGTGAAATTAGAAGATCGTAAACTTATCACGAGACAAGCAGGAAAGGATAAGCGCGAGCGAACAGTTCATCTTACTCATGAAGCCAAAGAATTGATTCCGCAAATTAAATCTCGAGTCGATATCGTTGAGAAGAAAATGTTCGCATCATTATCCGAAGTTGAACTTCAGCAACTCTCCGAATTACTAAAAAAAGTCGGGGGGAGTATTGATCATGACAACTAATAAAAAACCAATTTGGACAAGAGATTTTATTAATATTGCTGTTAGTAACTTTTTTATTTTTGTTGCACTTTATGCGTTCATCACACTTTTACCTCTATATATTCTGGATCTACCTAGTGGCACTGTTGCACAGGCCGGGCTAGTTACAACGATATTCTTTTTGTCAGTCATAATTGTTAGACCTTTTTCAGGAATGATTATAGAAAAGTTTGGTAAAAAGCGAATGTTGATCCTGAGTATGAGCGCGTTTGCCTTATCTACATTTTCATATACATTAACTGATGACATTAGTCTTTTCCTTGTTTTGCGACTCATCCATGGTATTTCGTTTAGTATTGCTACGACAGTGACTATTTCAGTTGTGGTTGACCTGGTTCCTCCCGAACGTAGAGGAGAAGGAATTGGCTATTTTGGGTTGTCAATGAATGTAGCGTTGGTTGCAGGTCCATTTATTGCCTTGACATTACAACCGCTGATCTCTTACACAATGATTTTTATACTGTTTGGAATTATCGGGGTTATTGGTTTGATTTGTAGTTTAGCAGTTAAAGTTAAAGATGAAGTCGTACCAGTTAGTAGTAGTGAGAGACGAAGAATTACATGGTCGGATCTATTTGAAAAAAGAGCACTAGCCATTTCAATGGTTGGCATGTTTGTCTCTTTTTCCTATGCAAGTATACTTTCATTTATTTCAATTTATGCACAGTCAATAGGTATGGTCCAAGCCGCTAGTTTCTTTTTCGTCACGTTTGCTGCCGTCATGATTTTGTTTAGACCTATAACAGGAAGACTGTTTGATTCAATGGGACCTAATATTGTTATCATTCCTTCACTCATTATTTATGCAGTCGGTTTATATCTTCTCAGTATAACGAGTACTCCAACGATGCTACTAATCGCTGGTGGATTAATCGGTTTAGGATACGGTACATTGTTACCTTGTTTCCAAGCACTCGCTATTCAATCATCACCAAATAAACGAAGTACTTACGCAACAGCTACCTTTTTCACGTTTTTCGATACTGGAGTTGCATTAGGTTCGTTCATTTTAGGTATTGTAGCAGGAGCTTTAGGCTATTCAAACTTATATTTGTTTATGGCTATATTTGTTTTATTCATAGCTGTATATTATTCAATGGTCATACGTAAACAACTTCCTAATACAGCATAAGCTTCTTAATAGAATAGTTGGAACAAAGCATATTTTTTTGAATAGTACTATCTTTTCCACTTTTGAGTACACTAAATGTATGTAGAGAGAGAGTGGAGATGAAGTGGTTTTGGCGAAAAAATGGGGAATTGTAGCCATTTTATTATTTGGGGTATATGCTCTGTTGATGTATGTTTATATCTTTCATAGTGGCAGTGGGGGTATTCCATCAACTTTGAAAGGAACTGTTGCAGATCCGAATGTTTTTCTGACGGAGAGAGAATTGTATCTTAGTGAGGAATATTCAAAAATAAAAAATTTCCTCTTTTTTGTATCAATACCATTTGAATGGCTTGTCTATTTATTTATACTGATTACTGGACTTTCTCTAGCGTTTGAAAGATGGATTCCTTTACGAGGTAAATGGGTAATTTTTCAAAATGCAGCATATGTATTTTTACTGTCTGTTCTTACATTTATTGTTTTATTTCCTTTAGACTATTACGTATATTCTTTAAGTAAAAAATATGGGATTAGTACCCAAGTTTTCAATTCTTGGATGCGTGATAATGTCATAGATTTTTGGGTTAACTTAGGAACGACTGTAGTGATTGTAACGGTTCTATATTGGCTTATAAATAAAAGCACAAAGAGATGGTGGTTAAATGCCTGGTTACTAATGATTCCTTTCTCCATTTTCCTCATGTTTATTCAACCAGTAGTGATCGACCCCCTATATAATGATTTTTATCCGCTAACAAATAAAGAATTAGAGACGAAAATTCTCGCGTTGGCTGAACAAGCAAAAATTCCAGCAGATCATGTGTATGAAGTTAACATGGCGGAAAAGACAAATGCTCTAAATGCCTATGTTACGGGGATAGGGAATAATTCAAGAATTGTATTATGGGATACGACTTTAAACCGCTTATCAGAAAATGAAATTCTCTTCATTATGGCTCATGAGATGGGGCATTATGTGGAGAAACATATATACTTCAAAATCGTTGGTTATATCCTAACGATGCTTGTTGGGCTCTGGTTAACTGCTAAAATAATGCCTTGGGTCATCCATCGCTTTGGGCGTGTATTAAAAATTAAACGAGTAAACGCTATTCATTCATTGCCATTATTTTTACTTATTACATCTTTTCTATTATTCGTATCAAGTCCAATTTCAAATTATAGTTCTAGATATCAGGAAATAAGAGCTGATCAGTATGCAATCGACCTAATGAACGACCCGGAAGCAGCTGTCAAAACTTTTCAAGAACTTACGAAAGCAGGATTAAATGAAGTGAATCCTCCACTACTCGTAAAATGGTTTCGATATTCACATCCGACAATGCTAGAAAGAATAAATAAAGTGACAAATGAAAATGAATCAAAAGAGTGAGGGGGTGAAGCCATGAAGGCCATCAAATCACTTGTAGCTGGTAAAGCAGACAATGCGTTGGTTTCAAAAACCGTCAAAGAAGTAATCGCTTAATCAAAAACAAAATGGAATTGAAGTGTGATGATATTCACCATTAATCGCTTTGGAAGATTTCCATTTTTTTCTCACGCGTCATTGAGTTTTGATTTGCTTTGTTTTCACCTCCATTTTCAATGTATGAATTTAGACCTTGAGAGCTCGCAATAACAAAGTCGTATAAATTCGTAAGTTTCGACATATTTCCCGGGAAATGTCGAAACTCAAAAACTTTAGCAGCTTCAGGGACGGTGGTTAAACATATATGGGGAGAATTATGAAATTATTAAAGTGGACGAAATGAGAAAAGTCGCTTTCAAGGGATGCAGTCCGCTCATTAAA
The DNA here is from genome assembly GCF_000297555.1 of Paenisporosarcina sp. TG-14. NCBI lineage: Bacteria > Bacillati > Bacillota > Bacilli > Caryophanales > Caryophanaceae > Paenisporosarcina > Paenisporosarcina sp. TG-14. The sequence goes on along the minus strand of NZ_AMGD01000028.1, from coordinate 18,906 downwards.
AGCTGCTCATCTTAACAAAAAAATGGGGAAAAGATGCTCTTACCACAGCATCTTTTCCCCATTTTACATCCACTCAAAATTCTATTCAAAAATATAGGACAGCGCTTTGATGGCCTTGTCGCAAGTATCGACTGTGGCACTGGCTTTAGCGGAAAGCTCCTTCAGTGGATGATGCAATTTCTCAGGACGGATGATGATGACAGGCTTGCCGCTAGCAATTGCGGCACTTGCATCCATTGCCGTATTCCATTGTTTGTATTGCTCGCCGAACAAGGCGATAACCAGATCAGCTTTGTGCATCAATACACTGGTCCGCAGATTATTGAAGCTTGAAGCGGCAGCATCTTTATATACGGCACCGGGCTGTTCCCCTAAGATTTCTTCTCCGATATTATCTGAACGGTCATGATTTTCCATCGGACCGATAAAATCGACTGGCAGATTGAGTGCCAGGACTTTCTGTTTAATTTCTTCGCGCCAAGTACTGTGAATTTCTCCTGCAAGATAAACGGTCAGTCTCATGATTCACCCTCCAAAATCCATTTCTTTCAGTGTATCATATTTCGAAAGAGGGATTGAAATCAGACGGTCATGCGCTCTTTTGTGATAACAGTGATCATGTATTATTGTAATATTCAAAATTAAAAACCGGAATATTACTTCGGAGATGGTAATATAAAATTATGAATACCTTAACAGTATAGAAGTAGGGAGTTCTCTGAAAATAAACAACTAAACATCTCCGGTTCATCGATTATGTTCCTAAGAGAAGTAATTTCTCTTGAAAATCTGGTAGTGAAAATAGCACCACAAAAAGGAGAATCAACATGAAAGAACAGACCATTACAGAAATTCAACAAGCATACGAAGCAAATCAAATGACATCGGTACAATTAGTTCAAATGTATTTAGATAGAATAAAAGCTTATAATCGCAATGGTCCAAAAATCAACGCAATAGTAAGCATTAATCCAGATGCTTTAAAAATAGCTACTGAGTTGGATAAAGTTCGTGATAAAGGCATTCGAGGTCCTTTACATGGCATTCCTGTTATTTTAAAAGACAATATTGAAACAGTCGACAACATGCCAACAACTGCAGGAGCCTTTGCTCTTGAAAATAACTTTGCCAAAGATGACTCATTTGTTGCTAAGCAACTGCGACAAGCTGGGGCTATTATTCTTGGAAAAGCTAATATGAGTGAATGGGCTTACTTTATGACAGAAGATGTACCTAGTGGATACAGTGGATTAGGTGGACAGGTCTTAAATCCTTATGGAGTAAGTTCATTTATTGCAGGTAGTGTTGGTGGTTCTAGTTCAGGCTCTGGAGCGGGGATTGCTTCTAACTTCGCTGCTGTGGCGATTGGAACGGAAACTTCAGGTTCAATCCTGAGTCCAGCAAGTGCTAATTCATTAGTTGGGATTAAACCAACTGTTGGGTTAGTTAGTCGAACAGGCATTATTCCACTTGCACACAGCCAAGATATTGCAGGACCGATGACTCGAACGGTAACAGATGCGGCGATAACACTTGGCGTGATAACTGGAGTGGACGAAATGGACCCAATTACGAAAACGAGTAAAGGAAAGGCATTAAAAGATTATACGAAAAATTTAATAGCAGAAGGATTAAATGGAGCTAGAATCGGTGTAGATATATCGTTCTTAAGCGCTGTAGATACAGATGAAAGAAAGATAATTAATGAAGCCATTGAAGAGATAAAATTACAGGGTGCCATTATTGAAGAAGTAACAATTCCTAAAACAAGTTTCACTTCTATTGTTTTGTGGCATGAATTCAAACATGATATAAATGCTTATTTACGTAAGGTTTCAAATGAAGTTCCAATTAAATCACTAGTAGATCTTATAGAATTTAATAAACAGGACCCAGACGTTAGGATGAAATTCGGACAAATTGAACTTGAAAAGGCTCAAACGATGAGTGATGATCCTTACGATCAAACTTACTTAGAACATCGTGAAATAGACTTAAAAAATTCAGCTAACGATGGAATTGATGTAGTCATGGCTGAGCACAACTTAGATGCTTTATTATTTGAGGGCAACCTTGGTGCAGCAATACCTGCAAAAGCAGGTTATCCATCGATAACCATCCCTGCCGGATACACAGCTGAAGGCATGCCAGTTGGGGTTACATTTAGTGCAAAGGCTTATAGTGAACCAAGATTAATTGAACTAGCATATTCTTATGAGCAGGCTACGAAGAAAAGAGTTGCTCCGAGATTTTAAGTAATTACAAAAGGCTGCCAATGCAGCACAGTGTGGGTTTGTAAGAATCACGTAACTTTAATCTATCTCGGTGGAGTGACATCGATTAGCTTTTAAAAAGGAGTGCCTAATTTTATGAAGCGAAACCAAGAATTCTTTAGAGGCTGTTTGATTGGGGGAGCTATAGGTGATGCTCTTGGTTGGCCTGTAGAATTTCTGGAATTAAATGAAATCATCAAGCGATATGGTCCTAATGGGATTCAGGACTTACAACTATCATCATCTGGGAAATCGGAGATAACAGACGATACGCAAATGACTCTTTTTACAGCCGAAGGAATCTTGAGAGCTGAAAATAGAGGTAGAACAAAAGGGATTTGTCATCCACCGTCAGTCGTAGCATTTGCCTATCAGAGATGGTTGCTGACACAGGGACATACAAGATTCGAAGATTATGAATGGATTTATAATGGGTGGTTACTTGGGATAAAAGAACTTCATGCAAGGCGGGCTCCAGGTAATACTTGTGTATCCGCTCTTTCAAGCAGGAAACAAGGTTCTATAAATGAACATATAAATAACAGCAAGGGCTGTGGAGGGGTTATGCGCGTGGCTCCTGCAGGGTTATTTTATAGAAATTCAGAGTCTTTCCATAGGGCGGCAGAGTTTGCTGCTCTTACTCATGGACATCCATCCGGTTACCTATCAGCTGGAGCTTTAGCATTTCTAATTGCTTCTATTATAGAGGAGCAAGACATAGAAACCGCGGTCAAAAACACACTGATAGAGCTTGAAAAACATAAAGATTCAGAGGAGTGCACTCACATCTTGAAGCAGGCTCTAGGCCTTTCTAAGAGTGACTTTTCTGATGCAGAGTCAATTTCAAAACTGGGCGAGGGCTGGGTTGGTGAAGAAGCACTAGCAATTTCAATATATTGTGCTTTGAAATACCAGGATGATTTCAAAAAAGCCTTAATCACAGCAGTAAATCATAGCGGTGACAGCGATAGTACTGGTGCTATAACAGGTAATATTGTAGGAGCATATTTGGGATTGAACAGTATTCCTACAGATTGGGTAGACAAGGTTGAATTGAGTGACAGTATTCTACAAATTGCTGATGATTTGCTCATTGAGCATCGAGACACTCAGGAATGGTGGGAGCGTTATCCCGGTTATTAATAGATGTCTAGACATGAAAAGTATAAGCAATGTTCTAAAATATTAATTTAAAAACAAAATTAGGTACTTGAAGAAGTGTGGCCATTCCGAAGAGCAAAACATTAGAAAGTGCATTGTCGTTTATAAAGTTATTTGCACGTTATCAGTTAATCATTAAAAGGATAGAAAGGAGAATTTATATGATAATTGAGTTAAAGAACATTGCAGATTTGATTCACAATAGCAATTTTGAAAAGTTGAATAGAAAATTTAATGCGTTTAACCCACTTAAAGTATTAAGAGTAGATAGTTTTGAGATTAGGCATTCTAATGTTTTGTCATGGCTTCTAGATTACAAAGGGAACCATGGGTTAGGCTCTGTGTTTCTTGAAAAGTTAATTGCCAAAATATATATGAAGTCTGAGAATGATCAATTGCTTTCTCAATCAAATGACTTTCTACAGATTCTTTCTCTTAAATATGGAGACTGGCAAATATCGCGAGAAGTGCCGACGGATAAAAGGCGGCTAATTGATCTTCTTCTTGTTTCAGAAGAAAATAAAATGGTAATTCTCATTGAAAATAAATACGATTCAGGGGAATCAATTAATCAATTAAATGACTATGAAGAATTTATTTTAACTAATCCTGCATATTTGGATTATACATTTATTCCGGTATACCTTACTCTTCGTGAAGATGAACCCTCTAACACAAATTATTGGACATTATTTTATTCAGATGTAGTTGAGGTATTGGAATTTATTTTAAAATTCTATACGGACGCTATAAGTGAAGAAGTATTAATCTTTCTTCAAAATTATTTAGATGTTTTGCAGGAACGGTTAGTCCCTGATGAGGACCGTTTAATATTGGCTGAAGAAATATACGAAAAACATAGCGAAGCTATTAACTTTTTGTTTATATTGAACAATGAGGGGGTTAGATCGCGTAAACATCATCAACCATATAGGGATGCAATTACACTGAAAGCTAAGGATGAACTTCAGTGGATGAGAAATGTCTATTATTCCTCTAAAGATACAATTGATTTTATATATCATGAAGGCGCAAACGTACTGAATAAAGCATTTGAACGTTTTGCAGTTGAAAATAATTTACCTGAAAATCAATTTGATACTTCTAAAACAAATCCGAGTTATTTGAACACAAGTTGGACGAATTATAGAGAATTACTTACTAAGATTAACGATAAAGGTCACTATTGGCTGGGGTATGGTTTAATAATTTTCTTTGAAAGAAAGACTCAAGATAGACTTAAGCTTTACCTTGAACTTGGTAACATGGAGTATGATTACAGATTCAAATTATTAAAAGCACTTGAGGAAAATGGGTTTTCTATTAAAGAATCTTCTAAGACGGTAAATTCTAGATACACACGTTTATTTACTAATACAGTAATTGTTAACGATTGGAGTAATATGGATGCTGTTTATAAGGCCATTAAAGAGTTGACATCAAGTGAATCATTTAAGGATGCACTGGCACGGTTAGATATCAGTCTTGAACAAACAATATAGTAAGCTAAAATAAAGGACGATCAGGATTTCTTTCCCTAATCGTCCTCTTTTATATTTAAAATAATGTGCTTAGATTTCCACAGAAACTTGATTGGTTATTTTTAAGTGGCTTAATAATAATTAAAGCAGTTCCTGGGACGGTGGTTATTACATAAAAAACACTTAATTAGAACAAAATACTATTGTTAGTTTACTTCATCTTAAACAGGAGAATAAAATTAGATGAGTAACAATGGAAAAAATCCACTTCTGTAGATTATAAAGTTATATCCTGTTGGAAACGCCATACGCCAAATCTTGATAAAAAAATCAATGCATTCCTTTCCATTCACCTTGGTTTTTGGATGCTTTTTCTTTTTTTGCCTTTTCTTTTTTTGCTCGATTAGCATTTGCACTGCCAAATTCTTTGGAGAATTCTGAATCTGTTTTGCTGGAGTCAAACCCTTGTTTATTCTTTTGTTCTGCGTCATTTTTCTTAGTCCGTTTCGCCATAGATATCACTCCCTTTTTTTTAGTATGAGAAGTGAAAGTAGAAATATACGTCATGGCTTTTTGCAGGTATTTATTAATATCGCTATAATAATTTCTAACTTATATTTATAAACCCTTATAAGATTAAGATAATCTTTCTTTCATCAAAAGTGATAAAAATGAACAATACACAAGCTTAAGAATATCCACTGTTACTTCTGGTCTACTTTAATTTACTCTTTATTCATAAAGCAGTCCCAGGGACAGAAACAAACATGAAATTTTAAACATTCACGTTTGTTTATGACCAACGGACTTAGGAAAAAAAAGCCTGAAATTGCTTCAGGCTTTTTATCTGGATAGGAATATGACGATTTCTTTTCCTTCTTGAACTATCGGAGCAAGCGTCCCAAAGTTTTTTTAAAATAAGAAGTCATTCCAATTAACGAAGTTCCTTCTAGAGCAGCATCGCTTTCGTAAAGGGGACCGATTTCTGCTGGTGCGCCGTAGTTTCCGTGAAGTGACCCGATTTCTGCTGGTGCGCCGTAGTTTCCGTGAAGTGACCCGAATTCTGCTGGTGCGCCGTAGTTTCCGTGAAGTGACCCGAATTCTGCTCGTGCGCCGTCGGTTCAGCAAAGGACACCGAATTCTGCTCGTGCGACGTCGGTTTAGCAAAGGGCATCGAGTTCTGCTAGTGCGACGTAGTTTCCGTGAAGTCCGGCGTCTCCTGCTCGTGCGTCGTTCATTACTAAAAGGATCCTGGACAAGGAAATTACCTAACCCCATTTTGTAAGCCAGATCGACTGCATTCTGTATACCGTAAAAAGTGAAAAGTGACATATTCAAACCTCCTTTCATCTTTTATTAGAGAAAGAAGGCAGATTAATATTTCTTTATCAAAAAAATAAAACTTGTGCTGATGCACATTTCTTTCCCATATAGTAGGATATGAGATTGTACTAAAAATGGTAGAGATAATCGCATACTTTTCAAAAATAAAATATAATTTCGTCTCTTTTCGTGTCATTTTTCATTATTGTTTCATACGAATAATATAAAAATGAAAGGAAAGAATTGCGTGGATAATGGTATGAAAATTCCTGAATATCATCTTTTTATTCATCCTATCGATTTAAGTGAACTTCGGAAAGATATTTGGATTGATGATCCGGTTTCCGCGAAGCTCACGATAAACAAAAAGAAATATGATATCGATATTGCGTATCGTGGCTCTCATATCCGGGATTTTCGAAAGAAATCGTATCACATTTCGTTTTATAAACCAACTACGTATAGAGATGCCAAAGAAATTCATATCAACGCAGAATATAAAGATCCCTCTCTATTAAGAAATAAACTATCGCTCGATTTTTTCAATGAGATAGGGTGCTTATCGCCAAATTCTCGATTTGTATATATGAAATTGAATGGGAAAAATGAGGGGCTTTATTTGGAATTAGAATCAGTGGATGAGTATTTCCTTGCGAATCGACAACTACCAAAAGGAGCAATATTCTATGCGGTTGACGGTGATGCTAACTTTTCGTTATTGAGTGATCTAGATAAAGAAGTAAAGAAATCACTTAAGTTTGGTTATGAACAAAAATATGGGACAAAACAAGATGAAATCCATTTACAAGAAATGATTATTAAAATTAATACTATTTCAAGAGATGAATTTGAAAATGAAATTGTGAAATACCTAAATGTTGATAAGTATCTCCGCTGGTTGGCAGGCGTAATTTTCACCCAAAATTTCGATGGTTTTGTTCATAATTACGCACTATACCAGAATAGCGAAACGATGCTATTCGAAGTGATTCCGTGGGATTATGATGCAACATGGGGAAGAGATGTAAACGGGGAAATAATGGAGGTAGACTATTTACGAATCGAAGGATTTAATACGCTAACCGCAAGGATTCTCGACATAAAAACATTTCGGCATCAATACAAAAACTTGTTGGAAGTTATTTTAAACAACCAATTTAATGTAGAGTATTTGAAACTGAAAATACAAGATATGCATAGTTTGATCAGGCCTTATATTCTAAAAGATCCTTATAAAAAAGACGATATCCATTTATTTGATAAAGAACCCGAATATATATTGGCTTTTATTGAAGCGCGGTCGAAATATATAAGGAAGAAATTAGATACATTAAATTAATTTGTATAATCGCTTTCATGCCCCCCTTCATTTGGTAAGGGGGTTATTTCATCTGTTTTTCCGAAAAATCATTAACCTTGTCAATCTTCGGAGGCTACTTATGTAGGGTAATTGTGGTGTAGTAGAAGTGTTGTCGATGCAAAATCGACAACCTTTTTTTATTACGTCCAGCAACATAGGATGGACCTGGGAAAGAGAAAGGGATGATGATATGAGTTCGACTTAGTAAGTTTGTCTTTCAATTATAGTAGTACGCGTGATTACGGTGTCAGCAATAAATCATTCCCTAGGACAGTGGTGAAAGTAAAGACCTTTAAACTGTTGAAATTAGCAAATCTGGTTTCTAAAATGCAAATGCTTTTTCCTCTACTATCTACTATAATTTAGGATAAATGACCTACTTTTAAATTCTTTAGTGTATCAAATATGTTATACTTAAGACATTGTTTAATTCAATCTTGTAATAATAGGGGATTATGAAGTTTGAAAAACTGATAATAATTAAAGGTTAGACCATACTAGAAACACTTTGGATGATACGTCTTAATGGGAACATGGGTTAAATCGTTCCTTTGCTTACTATCACGAAAAAAGAGTTGAACTGTGTTATCGATTGACTAAATTTTGATTTTAACTATTAAGTAAGGTGGTGAATTTGTGATTCATTTTAAAAATGTAAGTAAAATGTATGGAAATGACACGTACGCATTAAAAAATATTAACCTTCATGTGAAAAGTGGAGAATTACTTGCGTTAATCGGTCCTTCGGGCTGTGGTAAGACAACGACTATGCGTATGATCAACCGATTAATTGATCCAACTGAGGGACAAATTCTTATTAATGGAGAAGATATTTTAAAAAAGAATCCGGTTAAATTAAGAAGAGATATTGGTTATGTGATTCAGCAAATTGGTTTGCTTCCTCATATGACGATACAGGATAATATATCCCTTGTACCTAAACTAAAAAAATGGCCTAAAGAAAAGTATGAAAAGAGAGTGGACGAGCTTTTGGATTTGGTTGGGCTAGATCCTAGCGTCTTCAAATCAAGATACCCCGGTGAATTATCTGGTGGACAACAGCAACGCATAGGTGTTATCCGAGCGTTGGCGGCTGAACCCCCGATTATACTAATGGATGAACCATTCAGTGCACTTGATCCTATTAGTCGCGAACAACTTCAAGATGAGTTAATAAAATTACAAGAAGAAATTCATAAAACAATTGTTTTCGTAACACACGATATGGACGAAGCTCTCAAGATTGCTAATCGGATTGCAATTATGAGGGACGGAGAAATCATTCAATTAGACACCCCGGATAAAATACTACGTCATCCTAAAGATGATTTTGTTACTGATTTTATTGGTGAAAAACGTTTAAATGCTAGTATTGGTAATCCGGTTGCGGAGGATCTGATGTTAGACAAAGTTATAACTACAAGTCCAACAAGGGGATTAGCTGAGGCTTTTACCTTTATGAAAAAAGGAAAAGTAGATCAACTATATATTGTTGGAAAAGAAAAAGAAGTTCTTGGCTTAGTATCGTTGGAAGAGGTAAGAAACCAATTTAAGGATGAGAATAAAATACTGGCAGATATTATGGATAGAGATGTCATTAAAGTCCAATCTAATCAATCTGTTGGAGAAGTTGCAGAATTTTTTGCTAACCACGGGGTCACTACTTTACCTGTGATGCAAGATAACAAGCTAATCGGTATTATTACTCGTTCGAGTATGATTCGAGGAATTGCAGAATGGGAACAACGGAGTAATTTATAACAAGACACGCTTTTAAATGAAAAACACACGAAATTTATTTGATATTACATAGCCATTAGGAAAGCAATACATGTAATCTTAATTAATTTTATATTTAGAGATAATTCATAGTTAGGAAAAATTAACAATAAGATTTATCTTGTTATTAGTTCTTTCTAGGTTTTGAGTTGTGCCGTAAAAATGCAAATTACGGGAAGGGAGTGATTCAGATTAATAATGAAAATTTCTTTATAATTTTATTTAATACTTTTATTGATCGCTGGGATTTACTGGCTATAGCTTTTCAAGAGCATATGTTTCTTGTTGGAGTTTCTATGTCCATTGCCATTTTAATATCTGTCCCTTTAGGCGTTCTGTTAACAAGTTTCAGAAGATTTTCTGAGCCGATTATTGGAATAGCATCAGTAGCTCAAACGATCCCTAGTTTGGCATTATTAGGTTTTATGCTTCCTTTAGTAGGGATAGGTAAACCTAATGCGATAATAGCGCTGAGTATATATGCTTTACTTCCAATTTTACGAAACACCTATATAGGAATTTTGGAAGTAGATCAATCAGCAGTTGAAGCAGGTAGAGGGATGGGGATGACTCGTTGGCAGATTCTTCAAAAAATCGAACTACCTTTAGCATTGCCTGTTATTATGGGCGGGATACGAACGTCCGCAGTTATTACTATTGGTGTAGCCACGTTAGCGACCTTTGTTGGTGCTGGTGGGCTGGGCGATTTAATTATGAGAGGCCTGAGTATGTTAAATACCCAACTTATGTTAGTTGGTGCAATTCCTGCAGCTATCTTAGCAATTATTGTGGACTTTTTATTAAAAAGATTAGAAATTGTTGCTACTCCAAAAGGATTGAGAAAATAGATAATTTACATAATGTAACTATCTAACAATACAGTACTTAAAATTTTTTTAACAAACAGAAAGGTGATGAAATATGAAGAAACTAATATTATTACTTTTAGCTTTAACACTTGTACTATCTGCATGTGGTGGAGGTAAAGAGGATTCAGAAAATACCATTGTTATTGGTGGTAAAAAATTCACAGAACAAATCATTTTAGTTAATCTGATGTCACAGCTTCTTGAAGAGAAAACAGACCTTGATGTGGTTGAAAAGGCCGACCTTGGTCCTACAGATGTTCTCCAACAGGCAATGAAAGATGGAGATATTGATATCTACGCAGAATATACAGGAACAGCGTATATGATTGTCTTAAAAGAAGAATTAGATACGACTGATCCAGATGTAATTTATGACCGTGTTAAAAAAGGGTACGCAGAGAAATATGATATAACTTGGTTAGATCCATTTCAATTTAACAATACTTATGCAATTGCCATGCGTGAAGAACAGGCTGAAGAACTGGGTATAGAGAAGGTTTCTGATATGCAAGCACATTCTTCAGATTTAATTTTAGGTTCAGACTTTGATTTCTTAGAACGTGAAGACGGAATTACTAACTTTAATGAGGTTTATGGTTTAGAGTGGAAGGAAAATAAAGGAATGGATCCAGGACTTATGTATAGTGCAGTTAAAGATGGAAATTTAGATGCCATTACAGCATACGCTACTGATGGTCGTATCCCGCGTTTTGATCTAAGAATTATAGAAGATGATAAAGGCTTTTTCCCACCTTATTTTGCGGCACCTATTATGCCAACAGAAGTATTGGAAAAACACCCGGAAATTGCTGATGTATTAAATGAATTAGCTCCACTCTTAACTATGGAGAAAATGGCTGAGTTAAATTCTAAGGTGGATATCGATGGAGAACGAAGCTCAACAGTAGCTAAAGATTTCTTAATTGAAGAAGGTTTAATTTCAGAGTAGAAATTAGTGTAGATAAAAATAGAGTAAGCGTATGAGTCATTTATACGCTTACTCTATTTTTTTGATTCATTCTTTATAAACTGGAGTTTATCAACCAATCAAATTCCTTTCCTTGTTTTAACGTCAGAAGCCAATAACGAAATTGGGGACATGATGTTGTCTGAAATACGGCAAGCGCTATCTTTAGATAGAATCTTATTCGCGTAACCTGGAGCCATGGTAGTGGATAATATGGATGATCAAGAGATGCTAATCTTGGAGAGAAAATGGTTCACTACACACCTCTACACTTTGATTTTAAAACATATCCACATGTGGATATGTACGATCAAGAAGTGAGTGCGGCAGTTGTATTAATGGATGTAATTGTGGATAAAAAGGTATATTTTGCTGCTCATGAAGATATCCACAATGTGTCTATTTTCGGTGATTTTCATTACGTAAATAGTTAAATACCATTTTTGGGGTAAAGAAGGACTACACATCACAGAATTTTCGATACCCACCCTCACCAAATAAATAAAAGCAGTCCCTGGGAAAGTAACAAACATGAAAGTTTCAACATTCGCGTTTGTTTCTGACCCTGAGACGGTAGATAAAGGTAGAGTTATATCAATTAGACAGTTGTTTGAAAGACTGTATTGTCAATACTAAGTCATACAACTTTACTAAGCACCAAAATGATGTATTTCCCGTCTCTTAAACAGCTCACTATTAAACATTATGATTATGTGAATTCGTACAACAACAGCCGAGAGAAGGTAAGATTCTCTTAGCTTTTTTGCATTTAGGATAATTAAATAGGTAACTATTTGCGTAATCCTTGTGAACTTCACAATATCTTTAAACGAATTTATTATGTCCTTAACAAGTCGTAACTATAGTTAAAGATAGAAAAACTAATTGAATGAAAGGGGTAATTGTATGAGGTTTCTTGTGACGAATGATGACGGGGTTTTTTCTCCTGGTTTAGCTGCAATCGTTGAGGTTTTGCAACAGTATGGGGAAGTAAATGTTGTTTGTCCTAATCAAGATAAAAGCGCAGCGGGTCATTCAATTACACTTTTGAAACCTTTATATGTTTATGAAACAAGTGTTTTCGGTGAAAACGTGAAGGCATGGACGGTAAATGGAACACCTGCGGACTGTGTGAAGATGGCACTCGAAGTGTTATTGCCGAACGAAATTGATTTAGTTGTTTCTGGTATGAACATGGGATCGAATACGGGACGGGATATCTATTATTCGGGGACGATAGCTGGAGCTCGGGAAGCGTCATTTTTCAAAATACCAGCCATTGCGGTATCGTTAGATATTTTTAATGAAGATCTTACTGATTTTAGCCCATCAAAAAAACTTTTCTCGAATGTATTAGAAACAATATTGAGTAAACAGTATACTTCTAATCTTTTACTTAATATTAACATTCCTCACATCGATGAAACACAGTACAAAGGGATAAGGTTTGCGGAGTTAGATTATAGTATTCATCAATATAAACTTAACGAAGTGATTGAACCTAGTGGTCCAGTTTATTATTTATTGAAAGACCATCAAATGCAACTACCGTTAACTACTTCCACAAGTGATATTATATTGCTTCAACAAGGCTTTATTACGGTGACGCCTTTAGAAGTTCGCCTGACGGATCAAAACTATACAAGTGAAAATGAAAGTTTTTCAAGCTTTAGTACTTTGGCCACATATGAAAGTGAAGGAAGAAATCCATTTTCCATTAAAACATCATCGGTTTGTAAATAAGTCGTTGAAAAATCATAAGAGGTTGAAGAGATGCTGATCCTTGAGGGATTAGTAGAGTTTTCTGAACGTTTACCAGTTGATCTATCAGGAGGACAAAATAGCGTTTTGCAATTTCAGGGGCTCTATTGTCTGGTACCTATTATTTTAAAGTATAGTGAACTAAAATTTTAGTTTACAAATTTTATTAGATATTCAGAATTTATGATTCATTATAGATGAACACCACGATGTAATCTCATTCAAAAAGAGCGCAAAACCTTGAAATAAAGGGTTTAGCGCTCTTTTATTTTGTTCTAACACTCTCAGTAAGTAATTCGTTACGACAAACTAAGAGAATGATATTCATAGTTCTAGTATAAAACCGTCCAATATCTATTCAGAAGAGTCATTTTTGTTCCAATACATGGATAAACTCTCTTAAATAATCCGGAAGATCTGGTGGACGGCGACTTGATACTACATGTCCGTCTGTCACAACGGGCTCGTCATACCATATCGCCCCTGCGTTTTCCATATCATCTTTAATTCCGGGTGTACTAGTCACTTTTTTTCCTTGCAAAATTCCAGCCGAAATTAATACCCATCCTGCGTGACAAATTTGGCCAATCGGTTTTTTATTTGCATCCATATGTTGAATTAATGAAATTACTTCAGGAAATCGTCGTATTTTATCTGGTGCCCATCCTCCTGGTACTAGAATCGCATCATATTCTTCTGGATTAATATCTTTATATGCTAGATCGGAGGTGGCAGGTACACCGTATTTTCCAATATATTTTATATTTGCTTCTTCTCCAACAAGATGAACAATTGCGCCTTCTTCTTGGAGCCTAAGAATTGGATACCAAAGCTCTAAATCCTCAAATTCATGATGCACTAGAGCAATAATTTTTTCCCCTTGTAATCGCATGATAAGACTCCTTTCGTTAAAAAAATAGTGTGTTTTGCTTCTTTATATTAGAACCTGTAATCCGACATTTCTTGTTCGTGCACTTATCAACTTAAATGATACAACTATAAGAGGCAAAGAAATAGTTTAACACCTTACGTGTTTGCGTTTGAAACCAATTCTCCCTTTATCAACTTGCTTTTGAATATTTTCAGAAGCGACTATGAAATTGCTTTTTTTCTTGTCCCGATTGACTTCTACTGGGCCAACTGCCTTTGCGGTATTGAGCGCTATATCATGGGATGGCAAATAAGATACCCCCACAGTGTAAATGAAATTATTCATAGCGTATTTAGTTCGTTCAGGAGAATCGTGAATCGTTTTTCGCACAAGTTCAAGCATATTGGTAATTTTGCTTTCGGAAAATTCACCGTCCGGTCGACTACCTAAAAGCCAGCAGTAACAATTCCACCCAGCTGACATTCTCAGTTCTTCGCCACTTGCGATCCATTTATCTGCAACTTCTTGTGCAATATCTGTTTCTGACAAGGTTACTGCAACCACAAAATCGGACAGCATATAAAAATAAGCCGCGTCTATCCAACGCTCAAAATCCGCTTCAGTCATTGCTTTTGGGTCTGCAATTATGCCGGCAAAGTACATTGCATCGTAGTTACCTGTGGTGTAAAGCTGCTCAGCTAAGGGTTGATTTATTTTAATTTTTTTGGCGATGGGCTTCATAGCACCTGTATTCACATCAAAAAGTGGTTCGTTCGCTCCATTGGATTCGTATATTTTCTTGGTGCGCTCCTTGCCGAGAGCTTCAAGTTCCTGCATAACCAATTCTAAATTCATTGTTTAATACTTCCTTCTTTCTGGAGTTTTTATCCTATACGAAATATGTGAAGTGCTGCGTGTTGCTAACGAATTAATAATCTTACAGTGTATTTCATCTTTACCATAACTTTAGAAAAATTTTAAATCATGATGATTACCTTTCACTTAACCTATACTCCTACATATTCTTTTTTCTTGCTGTACTATCCTGCTTTGGTGTTAATTTAATAATAGAATTGGCTTTCTTTATATGTAAATAAGCAACGAAATAATATATAAATAACTGCTGCAATTAAGGAGAAAACACATATTCATTTTTTATATGTTTCTCCACTATATCAGAAATATCGCCTTGAATTTTTTTCAGTGGTCACCAACATGGAGAGGTTGTATTTTAGTGGTCATGAATCCTCTTTAGAGTGCCGGAAATTAGGAGATAATTGGTTAGTTGCCCCAGTCGAAGCAGAAGTTGACTCAATCAGCGCCAAAGTTGTCCCAGTCGAAGGTGAAGTTGCACCAATCAGCACCAAAGTTGCCCCAATAGGACAAAGAACGTGCTGCAATCAAAGAAAGAGTTGTCTATTCAGATGAAAAACCAAGTGAGGTGCTTTCAAGTATTCACATTCTGAAAAATTCACGACAAATAACACAGAGTCTTAGGGATGCACTGCATATATATAGGGATATGTTTAAGAAGTGGGGTATGAGTATGGTGAATTTTCAATCTTTTCGTGGTACCGTCACCATGATAAGTGACTTTATGACAAGCGTTAATGGTGAAGGCGAAGGTTGTTATACATTACTGTCTGTTGATAACGGCTATGGGAGTTTAGTGAATTTCGTGGTGTCACCGACTACTTATTTTGTGGATCATGTAATGGTGGCAGTAGGGGATAGTGTAACTGGCTATTACGATGGAAATGCACCTGTGCCTCTTATTTTTCCACCACAGTATCGGGCACTTGTTATGGTGAAAGAAAGTCCATATCAAAATGTGAAAGTATCCTATTTTAATAGCCAGTTGTTGAGTAGTGATGGTCAATTAAAATTAAATATTTCACCGTACACTCAAATAGTAGGGACAAATGGGCAAGCCTTTACAAAAAATCCTGCAAATCGAAATCTAATTGTTATGTATGGTCCTACAACAAGAAGTATTCCAGCCCAAACCACACCCTCTAAAATTATAGTTTGGTGTGGATAGTAATAACACGATATTAATTAATAATCATAGAATATTTACGTTTTAATTTTATTCCAAATCAACCTTATTTTATGTGAGATTACAGGAAGGGTTTCAATAGAGGCAGTGAAGACTGGTGGTGTATAGATTAGTAAAGAAGGGATAAAGATATTAATTCAATAGATGAATCAAAAAAAAGCCTGAAATTGTTTCAGGCTTTTTATTAGATGAGAATTTATTCCATTTATAGATGTGAAGGAAAAAAGCGTTTTATCCAGTCCATTTATTGGTGATTGGAATAGTTTTGCTTTTATTTTATACATATTAAGTTTTTATTGAAGCATAGAAACAGGTTGTATTCTTGAAGAACCTGTTTCCGTCACATCAAAGAATCTTTTAATTGAAGTATTTCTTGTGCCAAATCAAGAACATGAATATTGTCCAAATTTTTCGTGCGTTATTTTTTTTGCCTTCATAATGACTATTTAACAAAGCCATGATTTCTTGCTGATCAAAGAATTGTTCAGCTTGTGGGCTTTCAAAATGAGATTTAATTTTCACATAGTACTTTTCTTCGCGAATCCAGTGACGAATAGGTACTGGGAATCCTATTTTTTTTCGGTTTGCTGATTCTTTAGGAAGTGCTCGTCCTGCAGCTAAACGGAATGCATATTTCGTATCAATATCATTTACCCGATAGTTCACAGGTACTTTGGCAGCCGTTTTCATTACTTCACGATCTAGAAAGGGAACTCGTAACTCTAATGAATGTGCCATACTCATCTTATCTGCCTTCAATAAAATATCATCCACTAACCAAAGATGTAAATCTAAATGCTGCATTTTAGTTACATCATCTTCTCGTTTAACTTGGTCATAGTAAGGCTTCACGATTTCTTTTACTGTAGGAGCATCATTATACCTGTCTGTTAAGATACCATGTGCTTCTTTTTCTTCGAATATTTTTGCTTGACCAATAAACCATTCTTCTGCAGAGAGGCCACCTTTTATTAAAAAGTTTTTCCCTCTAACTTCAGGAAGTCTTTTGGCAATCACACCCAAAGGTTTACGAATTAACGTTGGAAGTTTCTTATATTTTTTCATAGTATTTGTCGTGTCATACTCAGCATAGCCACCAAATAACTCATCGGCGCCTTCTCCAGAAAGCACTACTGTCACATCACGTTTTGCCAGTTCTGCTAAAAAATATAATGGAACAATAGAAGGATTTGAATGGGGCTCATCCATCATGTATTGAATATCTTCTAACTTATCAAAACAATTGTCTGGATTTAAGATTTCACTTACGTTTTCAATACCAAGTTCATCGGATAAAGCCTTCGCATTGTCAATCTCAGAAAAGTTTTTATCACTGAAACCAACTGTAAAGGTTTTATTCGGTTTCAACACAGAAGCTACATAGCTCGAATCCACGCCACTTGATAAAAATGAGCCAACTTTCACATCACTAATTCGATGGAACTCCACAGATTCTCTTACAACTTGATCAATTTCCTCAACAATTTCTTCAAGGGGTTGTTTTGTTGGATCGAACTTAGGAGACCAGTAGCGTTGGATATTAATTTGTCCATTTTCGTATGTCATAAAATGCGCTGCTGGTAGTTTAAAAACACCTTTAAAAAATGTTTCGTTTAATACTGGATACTGGAAGGTTAAATATGGCTTTAATGCCTTTTCATTTAGTTCCTTATCAAAATGAGGGTGGGGAAGAAAGCTCTTTATTTCAGAACCGAACAAGAGAGTTCCATTCATTTGTGCATAATAAAAAGGTTTAATACCGAACATATCACGGGCAGCAAACATTTTTTCATTTTTGCGGTCCCAGATGACAAAAGCAAACATTCCACGAAGTTTCTCTACCAACTTTTCTCCAAATTCTTCATATCCATGGATGAGGACTTCACTATCCGTATGTGACACAAAAACGTGACCCTTAGCAATAAGTTCCTCACGTAGTTGCATAAAATTGTAAATTTCGCCGTTAAAGATTAATACACAGGATTCATCTTCGTTATATAGTGGTTGACTGCCTGACTCTAAATCAATAATACTTAATCGTCGAAAGCCAAGAGCTGCATTATTTTCTGTAAACATGCCTGATGAATCTGGTCCACGATGTATAATTGTATCCATCATTTTTTCTAAAACTTCTGATGAGTTTTTCGTCTCACCTATAAACCCAGTAAATCCACACATAATTCATAACTCCGTTCAATTCTATAAATTTTCAGACCTTTAAAGTGTAAACTTATATTATGCAGAAACTATGCAAAAATATTAGTATTGTATATAAAGAGAAAAATCAGTTTTTTTAGGAGGAAGTATCTATTAGATTATTTATAGCGGTTTTTCCCCAGTTAAAGACGGAATTCCCAAGTCAATTTCCTGTAGAAACTCACTTAAAGTTTATCGAGGATTTATCTTTTACTTCAATCAGGAAAGAAGTCAAAAAGCCTTGATCTATCACCGAGGAAAGTTTTAGCAGACAAATTTTCTTAATTGTTATCGTGTCCGGAAATAGGGGACTTGACCAATAAAGAGCGGTTCTTTTGTGGATTATATATAACAAATTCTTCAACTAAAATGCGGAAACCTGGGAAATTTAAATGCACGAGTTGTGCATGTCTTTTATGTTCCTGATAAAGATACGTTAGTTGAAAGCAATAGTATGAGACTACCGGAGCATTGTAAACTAAAAAATAACTTGTAAATAGTAATCATTACGTATTATAATGTTGAAGTGAAAAAAATATACGAATATCAGTTATTTATTACGTTCATGATATTGATAATGGTTCTAACAGAATCCCAGAGAGAATAGAACTACGTACTTAGTCATTTACATAAGGTCCCGAGAGACTCCATATGATTATTGTAATAGTAATGTAATGATGTTTTGTCGAATTCCTTGTTATGATAATCACGTCCGAAAAAATAAGGAACTCAAAGAAAGACATAGGTGGTTAAAAACATATGATTTCAATGAAGAATGTCTATAAGAAATATCCGAACGGTATTGT